>JABSQK010000479.1 GCA_013215875.1 Lentisphaeria bacterium | reverse complement strand
GGTCGCAGCAGGACAATTTGCCACAGCTGTGCAGGTAGGCATGGTTTGGATAGGCTTCCCAATGAGAAGGTTCGCGGCCGCCTGCAATGACTATGCAGGGTCTGCTCTTGCGCTTATACATAGGATGAACTTCTACGGCTGCTGCGAGGTGCATGGGAAACGAAACCGGGGTGATAACGCCAGCTGCCCAATACATCAAACGAATAAATTGCCTCAAGTCTGTTTGGCCGATTAAATTGATAAGATTGTCGCCAAAGAGCTGTGGATGCCGGTGTTCAGGTGAGCCAATCTGCACAAATGTAATTTCCGGTAGTTGATAAACCAATTCTTGAAACCGGGCTATTTCCCATTGCTTCGCAGTGTAGTCGCTTTTGCTTCCCGCATCGATAATCCAGAAGGGAATATCGTTTCCTTCAATTTCTTTAATTTGACTGATCCAGCCTTTTTCCGTATCTGTGAGATGTATATCGCCTTTCATGTCGCCGGCTTTAATAGGGATACCCAGCTTCTCTTCCAGGTCCATTCTAAACCCATGGATGAAATGGTGCGAACCTTGATTCGACTGATGGATGAGCGGGTATCCAGCATCCAACAAAATGCAGTCTGGATCATCATCATCGAGTGCGGTAATATAGGGACTGTTTTCGAAGATATTGACACAGGGTGTTCGTACATCTGTTATGAATTTGTTTGGGTAACTTATATGTAAATCACGTATAGCTGCACTTAAGAGCAGGATATCACCAGGCGATTGATAACACTTGATAAGCAATTTTATGGGTTCTGAGTCGTTGGCAAGGCGTTCTTTTATTGTTGACATGACCACTTTCCTTCCGGGCACGATTCTGTTGCGAGAATCGCTTTAAATTTTAGCTGACAGCCGCAAGCCTGACAGCGCAGAGAGTCTTCAATGAATTTATCGCAGGCTTTACAAATAGCGATTCGTCCATCATAGATCTCTTTGCTCACTTTTAGTTTTTCACCCTTTACTGCTGCGGTAGCCGCTCGCCCTGCAGCACTGCTGAGGTTTTTAAATTGTTCCCGCATGCTGGGCAGTTCAACTTTTTCCTTTTCCGTTAAATTAAATACGGTAATTCCAAATGGACAATTAAAGTCGATATCCGGTAGTATGAAATGTTCAGTCAGTTGTTTACGAAACTGCTGGTTTGTACGACATGCCTTACAATTGAGTCTTGATTCACAATGGGTTGTTTCGAAATAGGATTCTTTAGTCATTTGTTTATGTCTATCTAAAAGTCTGTATACAGTCGTAAAAGAAGTCAAATATGCAAATTAGATTTGCTTTTTTTTCGAAATAATTTACCTATTAAGTCGTAAGAGTTTTAGATACCATTAAATTAATGCTCATGTATGGAGTGAATTAAATGAACTTTACGGATGATGAGAAACAATTCTACTACGAGAATGGTTATATTAAAATACCCCAAGCTGTACCCGTACCCATGATTGATAAAGCCCTTGGTTTGATCAATCATGATCTGGGGCAACATGGCATGAACGAAGAAGATTTACCACGTCACCGTGCACAAAGCTACTGTAATGCGATACAAAGTGATCCCATTATGACGGACTTATTTAATGAAAGTTCACTGTTTTCCCTGAGTGAATCACTGCTTGGTAAAAATAAATCACATAAGGCAGGGAGCGCACAAATTGCATTGCGCTTTCCAGCTCATCCATCTAAAAATCCCTCTACAAATAATATCAGTGGGCATATTGATGGTATCGGTACAGGAGCAAATGGTTTGGAAGTGGGTTCATTTCGCCGCGGTTTTACTGCATTGTGTGTCGTATTGCTCAATGATATGCCGGACGAAAACTCGGGTAATTTCACAGTGTGGCCAAAAACCCACCATCAGGTGTATGACTATATAAAAGAACATGGTGAGGATATCTTAAAGGAAGGAGTTCCAAACATCACACCAATGGAAGGGGCTAAACATATTACTGGAAAAGCTGGCGATGCTGTATTTGCCCACTTTCTTACATTTCATACTGCTGCACAAAATTTCTCGTCGAATATTCGCTATGCGGCGATATTCCGTGTTCGTAGCAGCATGATTGATGATATTAAGGGGGATGCACGTTTTGAACCCTGGTTGGAATATGACGGTGTACGCAAGGCGGTAAATATATAATGAAAAAAGAAGCTGAACTAACCCTAAAGGACAAAATTGACAAAGCGGTTAAACAGTTTGCTCTTAGCATGGTAAAGCGTTTTGGTTTTTACCTGACTGTGTCTGTTGCATTTATGTTTGTGATGATTTTGGGTTTTACTTTCTTTTACATGAAAGTTGAAAATCTTAACTTTCTTGATGCATTTTATTTTACGATAATTACCACTCGTACAATTGGATTTGGGGATATTTCCCCTGGTTCGACTGAAGGGAAATTGGGAACAATTGTAAATGCTTTACTACCATCTGCGGTGTTCATGGGAGCATCGTTATTGATTTTAGAATCTACCTTTAAGAAACTGGAAATAATATGGAAAAGAAAACTAATGAAACGACATAAAAACCACACAATAATAATTGCCAATAAAGACCTCATCGCTAGTATCGCCGCAGAATATTTAGCAGAAAAGGAAGACTTTGTTGTCATTCACCCTTCGGCGATGGATCAGCTGCCCGCTAGAATTCAAAAGGTTGTCAGTGATGAAAACTATCTAAATGCATCTGCCAACAATAATGATTCCTTGCTGCAAGTGAATATAGAGCAGGCCAACCGCATCATCATTGCCACATCAGATGATGTATTAAATCTGTTTGTTCTGGTTGCAGCGAAGGACTTAAATAAAAACATCAAATCCATCATTCGTGTCAATCACGAGGAAAATGAATCTAAAGTCAGAGCAGTAGGCGGCGACCTTATTATTCCCACCTATAAAATCCTTGGCAGTATCATTTCGCAGGCTGCAGTACATTCTGTGGCCCACGAATTTGTCATCGATATGAATACGCGAACAAAAGACCCGTTCCTTGAGGAACGTAAAATAAAAGCGAAAGATGTGGATAAAAATGTACGAGATGTATATCCTACCTCTATTGCTGTATATCGAGCCGATGATTATATCTGCCTACTGGACAATTTTCAGCTCAAAGATGGCGATATTGTACTTGTGCTAAACAGTAAAATATCCTGATTCTACCCAGAATTTTCTAGAGTGTCAATTTTGAGCTCAAATGGATATTTTTTAGCCTCAAGTTCTAATTAAATATACATTAATCCTTGATTGTAAGCATTTTATGCCTAAATTAGTCGTTCGTTATTTAATCGGGATGTTAGGAAATGAAAGATAATAAGAAACTACTCAAAGATCGGATTAAAGCCGATGATAAGCAAGCGAAGAATCCACAACTTAGAGATGAGATGAGTGAGATTGAAGCTCTGTTAGTAAAAATCAAAAAAAATGAGAAAGAAATTTATTTCGATTGGACCTGAGAACTGACCAATTTATCTAGTTTGGAATTCAGCGCTCTGTCCATGACATTTTTTTGAAGAAGCAGCTTAACTTGTCTGCAAATCATCTAATTTCTGTAGAACGATTGCTTGTTTTTGCCAAGCAGTTATCCTCACGCTTTCTCTTTTATAAAGCTTAGAGTAAATCGAGTCCCAGTCTCAATATTCTTTGCTGTAATCGTACCATTGTTTGATTCGACTATTTGCTGGCAAATCGATAATCCTAATCCTGTCCCTATTCCCATTTCTTTGGTGGTGAAAAAGGGCTCCCAAATTTCATCAAGAATTTGTTTCGGAATTCCAGGGCCATTATCTTCAACATGTATCAGTGTTTCATTTTCCAGCTCAGAGACTGTAATACTAACCTTAGCATCAGAATACCCTAAGAGAGCGTGTTCTGAATTACTTATGAGATTAATTAGTACTTGCTCCAGTTCCTGGGCATCAATATAGAGTGAAAAATCGTCTTCTATATCCATATCAATTTCGATCATGCCTTGGTTGAGAGCTTCATAAAATCCGATAGCTTTAGCCAAAAAATCTTTGAGATACACTTTTTCGCATTTTTTTTCTTTCTTATGTGAAAAATATTTTAATCCATCAACGATATTTTTAATCCGGTTTACGCCATTTTGGATGCTCTCCAGCATTTCCGGTATTTCTTCCTGCATGACAGTTAATTGATCACTCTGATCCATTTCATTTTTATATTTAAATAGATCTTCAAGACCATCTTCCCAAAATTGGTCTAGCATTTGTGCATTGCCTGATATAAATGTTACCGGATTAGTAATTTCGTGTGCGATACCGGCAGCAAACGTACCAAGTGTTGCCAGGCGGTCTGCATGTATAAGTTGTTTGGCCTGATGTTCTGCTAGTAGTTTGAGTTTTTTGGCAGTTTGAGCTATTTCTTTATTCTGTTCTTCTATCTTCGCATTGCTTAGCAATAATTCCTTAGCGGTAGTCAGACGGCACTTTAATTCACCTGCTACAAATGGTTTCGTGATGTAATCATTTGCTCCTGCCTTAAGACCCGTGATTAAATCTTCGGATTCATCACGAACGGAAAGGAGAAAAATATAATAGAGGCTATGTTGAATCTCGCTTTTTATCTTTTTACAGAGTTCTATGCCATCGAGACCTGGCATTTGCCAGTCTAGAATAAGTATGTGCGGAATCGTGAGGTCTTTTACATAGTCCCACGCATCCTGCCCATTTGAAAATTCGGATACATTATATCCCAATTTACGTACAAAGTTTCCGACTAGCTTTAAAGATAATGGATCGTCATCTGCTAATATCAATTTCATAATTACCCCGTAATTAGCTTGAGATGACGCATTTTATGTACCAGATACGGGGTTTAAGAGACTTATAAGAAAAGTTTAATTGCAGCTAGAAAGGTAAGCACACGGATGATGAGGGTGAATTGTTTTTCAGGAATATGTTTGACCGTAGCAATGCCTAAAACAGCACCTATGATTATGCATGGGAGTAATTTAAAGTTAAATATTAATGAATCGAAATTGGTATAGCCCAGGTAGATAGTGAAGGGGATTTTTGACCAATTGAGTATAAAAAAGATCCATGCTAAAGTACCAATGAAGCTGTTTTTGGGCAAATTAAGCGCTAAAGCATAAACAATGAAAATCGGGCCTGCTGCATTTGCCAGCATTGTTGCAATGCCACCGACGATGCCCAGAAACGGGGCCAGCCACCAGTCTGGTTTATAAACTTTTTCAGAATCGTCAGATTCCAGAGACTCGGATTTTTCCTTTTTCTTGGCCTGATAGATGGATAATAAAAGAATGACGATGACGATAAGGCCGATGATTTTTTTAAGTACTGCAGCGAAACCATGGGTATCTCCGTAGATAATCAGGATGATAAAACCCATAATGATGCCGAGGTAGGCGAGCGGTAAAGCTTTTATTACATGTTTCCATTCTGCATGGCGCCGATAATAGAGTACCGCAAACGTATCAGCCATAATGAGCATCGGTAGTAAAATGCCAATCGAAAAACGTGCATCAAAGATATCGGCCATCATTACAGGGGCAAGAATGCCGACACCGGCTACGCCTGTTTTTGAATAGCCGACGATACATGCAGCGATAAGAACCAGTACCCAG
>JABSQK010000478.1 GCA_013215875.1 Lentisphaeria bacterium | reverse complement strand
CCAGCAGACTATGAATTTAGCAGCTGGGGACAATGGCAACAAAAGAAATCACTGACCTTCTCAGATTTCTTTCATAAGGCTATACGTACAGCACTAAACAAACCGAGGTGGAAGATAGACCAAGTGATGGAGGCATTCAGATTGGATATGGAACGAACGTTGAGCTATGAGAACCCAAAAATTTCTGAATGGGACCATGCAGAAACAGATTGGGTACCACAAGCCTTTAAGGAAGAATGCGAAAAGCGCAAGGCCAGCAAACCGAAGGTACTAGAGATCCAAGGGAACTGCCAAGTGGATTACTGGACCAAGGGCCATATTCTCAGTTCGAGTAAGGAATTTATCGATGAAACAGTTCAAGAGGTTTTTGGAGATGAAGGGGTGAGTAAGAGTTATGATATTTTGTTGGAGGGTGATCAGGAAATGTTGGCGTATCAAAGGATACAAACAAGAAAGTGATAGATCTTAGTTGATAGTGGATAGAAAAACTGAAGAGTAATATGGAAATGGAGGATGAAATTTCGTGCCGGAGGCAACGAGGCCGAGTGAAGAGAATCTATTAGAAAGTTGAATGGTAACTTCGCACCACGGCGTGTCGCGACTACCTGAAAAACGAAACTGGGAATGGCGGATGGAAATTTTCGCGAAATTGATCTGGACGAAGCGCTCCAAAAAATCTAACAAGTAGTTCTTGGATTTCACGACTCAATACCTATAACAAAGACATGAAGATTAAGCTATTGAAAATTATTCTAGTGCTTGTTACCTGTAATGCTCTTGCGGAAGATCTACGAATTGAATATGCTGCGGGCAAAGAGCTCACTAAGTTGGCGGACCCTGCCATTATCGAGAGCAGTGGGTTAGCCGTGAGTAGAATAAAACCTGGTGTATTCTGGACCCATAATGATTCTGGTGACAAAGCACGAATTTTCGCCTTTGATAAAACAGGTAAAGCTCTGGCGACTATTTCCATATCCAAGGTGTTTGCATGGGATTGGGAGGATATGGCATCTTTCAAGCTAAAAAATAAGCCCATGCTGATCATCGGTGATGTGGGTGATAATGCTCCCATACGAAAAAATTGCACCCTTTATGTAATCCCCGAACCCAAATTAAATGGCAGAACTATGAAGAAGGGGAAAGTGAGGCCAGTTGTGCAAATCTTATTTAAATACGAAGATGGTGCACAAAACTGTGAATCTATTGCCGTTGACCCCAGCGACCAGACGATTTATCTGATCAGTAAGGAAGGCGGAACTACGTGCCAGGTTTATGCATTACCCTGGCCTAAGCGTAAAAAGAGTAAGACTGTTCATATTGCTAAAATTATAGCCAAGCTGTCTATCCCCACAACAACTGCCATGGATATCTCGCCGGACGGCTTGAGAGCAATCGTTCTCACCTATGGACCTGCTTATGAATATGTTCGGACCAAGAATCAAACATGGGCTGACGCTTTCAAAAAGCCGGGGCGAATGATCAAGATGCCAGCGAGAGCCCAGGGAGAGAGCATCTGTTATGGGGCAGATGGCAAGACATTGTATCTAACGAGCGAATGCGCCGGAAAAAATTCCAAGAATCCATCTCCACTACTTGAAATACCTGTGCTAAAAAAATAGGTTAGTCTCTGATCGTTGAAGGTGAATCCGTCTCGGGATTCTTGTGGCGATAGGTCGATGGTTTTGGATTCAACCAGTCCACCACGGTCGGCATCATTTGGTAGGCGCAAAAGTGATTCCCTGTCGGACTATAATGCCCAACGTAATAACGCTTGATATAATCCTCGACTTCACAGTTAAAGTCTTTGTAATCCTCAACATGCTGCATCAAACCATCCACCCAGGTAAAGCCATTTTTATTGAGATGATCAACAACAATTTTATCATCCCGTTCGGCTCCTGCGAGTACCTTGCGCATTTGAATCATCGAGTACGGCAGATGTATCAATAATTTCTTGCCTTCTTTTTCAGCGTAGGCACGAGCCAGATCGAATGTTACATTTGTCGAACGTTGTCCCAAGGTCAAATGAATATCAGCGGCGGATGCAATTTTCGATTCGGCAGATGAGCTATCAATCTCTACCTTTAAGATATCGGCCATCGCCCCTAAAACTTCCCAGTCTGCATCTTCAGCGCCTTTGGCTGCCATGAAAGCATGTACCTCAATATTGTCCTTAAAGGTTTCATAGACATAATCCACATCGCACATCTTATAGAGCGACTCCGGAGTGGGATGATTATTGTCGATTTCATCGTAGTTTCCTGAATCAAGATTCAATCTGAGATAGCACCAGGGATTGGCATGATAACCAAAGGTATCCGTTGACTCCGTCGACGCGCGTACACCTGGCCAATAATGGGCACTCATGAAAATGCTGCGCCATTGATAAACATTTCTTACATGATCTTCGTCATAAGCATTAAGAATCAGATACTCCGCCGGTGTCGTTTTTTCTTCGCGAAGCATACGCCGATAGGATTGATAAACCCCATAGCTGCCAATACCAAAGTTACGGATCGGTTCAGCAAGATGTGCCGCCAGGTATTCCTGCCAGGTCTCTCCATCGCTCACCTGATCGCATTGTACAAAGCTGTCACCATAGGTATTGATACGGCATGGTTGATCTGCATAATTAACCAGCTTTCGAGCACCGCCGGCTGGCTCAAAGGTCGACTTGGTAAAGCACCAGCCCATGCCATCGCGGGTTTCAGAATTCTTCAGGAGGTAGCCAAGTTCAGCATCGAAGCAGGCCCAGTTTTTGGCCTCTGGGTCCAAATAACGGTCAAGTACTTCTTTGGTTAATGTGTTTTCTTTTAAAAACTCTCTTATGCTCATAGTCATGCTGTATAATATAGTACTTCTCTTTTATTTCAATTTATTGAACTAAATGTGCCTAATGATGGAACAATTGCTGAATATGACCCTCAAATAGTGAATTAGTTCCTTGTTTTTAGGAGGGAATAGTATAGCTTATTTTGTGCTTTTGAGGAGTAATATGTCTAATAATTTAAATGGAAAAGTCGCTTTAATTGCCGGTGCCAGCCGTGGGATAGGTCGATCCATTGCCCTGCGCCTTGCTCAGGACGGTGCCGATATTGCCCTCGCCTCACGAAGCACAGATGCCCTGGAAACCGTCGCTAAAGAGATTGAAGAGATCGGTCGCAAAGCCCTGGTGATTACCGCCGATATGGCCAGTGATAGTGATATCCAAGCCATGGTTAAGCAAACCGTCAGCACGCTCGGATCCCTTGATGTCCTCGTTTACAATGCCGGCATCTTGTGGATCGAATCAATGGAAGATGCCAGCATCGATGTCTGGCAGCAGACCCTAAATGTCAATCTGATTGGCGCCTCCAGAGCCGTGCATCATGCGCTCAACGATGGTGGTATGCTGGCCCAAAAATCCGGCTCGATCATTTTTGTTTCTTCAGAAGTCGGTAAAGTTGGCGAACTTGGTATGGGCGCTTATGCCGCTTCCAAACACGGCATGCTTGGACTCATGCGCTGCATCGGACTGGAGCTCGGCCCTCTTGGTATTCGTGCCAATGCGGTATGCCCCGGTCTTATCGAAAGTGATATGTCCGACCGCGTCCTGGTGGAATTGGGAAAACTTTACGATGCCCCTGAAGATAAAGATGAACGCTATGAGTGGGCCAAAGACTTTGATCCGCAAAAACGCGTTGCCGTTCCGGAAGATGTAGCCGATGTCGTTTCTTTTCTCGCTTCCAATGATGCCCGCGCCATGACTGGCCAGGCCCTGAATATAGCAACCAAAATACCCTAGACAATTTCAATGAGCGATACCTCCATAAAAAAAGCCGGCTTCTTTCTGCGTTGCAAAGTTGCCATCGGACTTCTCTTTGGCCTGAAATTCAGCGATATGAAATCAGCTCGCCGCATGATACAATTTCGCTATTCCCGGTATTCCATACCCGTACGTTTATGTAAATTTCTGGGCTGGAGCCTGGACCAAATGTGGAATGAAATTCCCAACTCCTATCACTGTGTCGACCTGGAAGGGGACATCAAAGATACGCCGATTTGGCAGGACGCAGAAAACCCCTTAAAGGGATATCCCTGGACCGATAAACCCGATAGTGAATTCCCTGAAGAAGCCGATGTGGTCGTCGTTGGCGCCGGTTTTGGTGGCAGCTCCATCGCCTATCACTGGTCGAAAACCGAAGACGAAAAAACGCTGGTGGTGCTCGAGGGCAAAGAAGTAGCCAGTGGTGCGGCTGGGCAAAATGGTGGCGTTCTTGTTATGGCAGGCGGTCACCTGCATGGCTACTTCGTATACGAAACAGTCATCGAGTATCTAGAGAAAACACAGCCCAATCTTCCAGAAGCCGAACGAAATACACTCGCTGAATCCTTTACCGATACCTATGTGAATGCCATGCATGCCAGTCATGAAATGATTCGCGAAACAATCGAAGCGGAAAAGCTCGATGTGAATTATGACCGTAAGGGTTGGGTCTTTTTTACGGACCGTGAAAACGAACACCATGTGCTCGCATCGATTAAGCTTGCGGCGCGTCTGGGTCACACAGATTGGGAACCCCGAACCGCTGCAGAGATAAAAGAAAAGTGCGGTGCACAAACAGATTTGGATGGTGCCGAATCCCTTGGCAGCGCTACATGGCACCCCGCAAAATGGGTGTGGGCAATTCTCGGTATCGCTATAAAAAAGCCAAACATCAATCTCTATACCCAGACCCTTGTAGATAAAGTTGAGCGCGATGGCGAGGGCTATATAGTACATACCAAACGTGGAAAAATTCGCGCCAAAAAAGTCGTCAATGCAACGGAAGCACACACGGTAACTTTGTTTAAGGATTTCCTCGAGCCCTTTCCAAACCTGATTCTGCCCCATAAGGAACAAGCTATGCACGCGGTCGGCGGTCCCGAAACTATGAAAACGGGTGTCGGCGTTACCGGTCCTCTGGGCTGGTTTGGTCGCCTCCCAAGTGGTGGCATTATTTTTGGTTCTGACAATACGCCTGTTACAGCCGATCAACTCGGGCATACCAAAGCATCACGCATCCTTACACGCATCCGACTCGCAAAAATTTGCCGCGTCTGGGGCCAGGCACCCATCAAACTGACCCATGAGTGGTCAGGCGTCACCTCCGATACACCGGATAAGTATCCCGTCGTAGGCAGTCTCGATGGCCATCATCTCTATATGCTCGGTGGTTTTGCCGGAGCCGGTTCCGCATGTTCATTTATTGCCGGCGAAACAATTATGAAATATCTGCTCGATAAAGAGGATGAAGTTATCCATCATCCTCAGGAATTTTTCTCGCCATTTCGATTCACCGATACTAAACTCTACGGAAAAACTGACTCATGAAAGACAGACTGAATCTTGCAGGTGATCACCTGGTCAACATTTTATCCCCAGAACACAACTACCTGCCCTTTTACGAATGTCATATAAATGAGAAAATGGAAGTCTTCACCTGGCTGCGTGGTGCGAGCCACAATACGGGGCGTTGGGTCGACGCCATGCTGCGGCTCGAAGATGCCACAGGCTACGCAATTCCTAAAGACATCGAAGCAGCCGTGATCGCTAACTTGAAGGTCATGTATGATAACCCCGATCACCTTTTCCTTAATCCTTTACCAGAAGACTCGCCCTTCCCACCGCAGGTGACTGAAGGCCAATTGGAATATCATTCCATGCGTGAAGGACTGCTGGCCTTAACACAGATGATTCGTTACCGCGACAGTGACTGGGCCAAAGATAAAGCCAAAAATATGATCGATACGGTTGACCGTATTTCCGATACGGGTATAGATCACTGGAAATGTGAATTACTCGACCGCTGGCAACGTATGGGTCAGCCCGGCAAACCCATTTCCCGCACCGTGCTCGATTCCGGCCGCTTCATGGAAGCAGGCATGGATTATGTCATGGCCACAGAAAACGAACAGGCACTGCAACTGGTGAAGCGATTTGCCGAGATTCATTACGAGTACAATACCTGGCCTGGCGGTACCCGCGAGTTGTATTGGGCCAATAACCACACCCACTCCTATTATAATACGCTTAAGGGCATGCTACTTTATGGCGCAGTCTCTGGTGAGAAGAAATACGTCGACCGTGTTGCTGAAACCTATGCCACCACTTTGCAAAATGGTACGATAAAAGAATCCGGTATCACCTTTCACGATTGTGATAAGGAAACTGGTGGTGACCCCGCTGCAGCTGGCGATGCTATGCAGATTGCCCTTTGGCTCTCGCACAATGGATATCCGGAATACCTCGATGATGTGGAACGCATCGTACGTTCCAGACTACTGGCATCACAATTAACCGAGTGCCCGCCACTCAGTCGCTATGAGTTACCGCTGGATGAAGAAGGCAAACCCTACTTTATAAATCAAGTATCAAAGGCCCCGCGACAAGTAAAAGAAGAGTCAGTCTTCTATCCGGAAAATATTAATGAGATTGTTCTTGGTGCATGGGGAATTTTCCAGGAAGCCCATTGGGCAAAACAACCGACCACGGATGTAAGCGCCGCAGTACTGCATTCCCTTTGCGACTTCTACACAAATATTACCGAGGATCAAGATTCTGAACGACGAATTATTTTCCTTGTGGACTACGAGGATGACCGGATTAAAATCAGCACAAGCGAGTCTAAGCAAGCGACTGTTAAGATCGAGAATAAAGATGCAAAAGATTTATCGATCCGTATTCCAGACTGGGTTCCGACAGAGGGTCTCTCGGTTAAAGTCGACGATCAATCCATCGATACTGATCTAGTAAATTCCCATCTCACGGTCAAGTCGCCAAACAGTGTCGAGCTGGTTTACGATTTGCCAGAAAAGATTACTGAAGAAATTACCAACGGCGTAACGTATAAGTTTCGCTGGAAAGGCGACCGCATTACCGGTATAACACCGAATTCAGATTGGTTGCCATTTTATCCCAATTTTTAGAATAAGAATAAAGGAGTAAACAAATGCCTAAGAATGATCATATGGCTTTTCAAGTTTCGGACATGGACAAATCCATTGCTTTTTATACAGAAGTGCTTGGATTGGAACTGATGTTTCGCGAACACAATAAACCGGAACATGAATATTTTACGATGCTTAAATTGGAAGGTGGAAACCTGGAACTAATTGAAGTTCTCGATGAGAACGATCAACAAGTTCCTTATGACAAGCCGGAAGTAAAAGCACCCTATTGCCCGCACCTGTGTATCGAAGTCGAGAATATGGACAATGCGCTCGAAATAATAAAGAAGCACAATGTTCCCATCGCACGGGACCTTCAGGTAATCGACGGCGAAGAGAAGTGGATCTACTTCTGCGATCCGGATAACAATATTATCGAATTCCTCGAATGGATAGGACGCGACCACTAGAAGAAACAAATTCACGGGGTTATATTTACTTATGGACCAATTAAAACAATTGACTGAAGATGGCTTTTGCATTTTTCCAAATGTATTGGATGATGCTTTTTTAAATAGACTACGCGATCTTTGCTACAAACTGCTTGATGAATTACCCGAGGATCGTAAAGAACAATCTGGTGGTCAGGGCAGCATTCTGGGGGTCTCATATCGCGACCAGGAATTTAGAGATCTTATTTGTCATAAGACTGCTTTGGACTGTTTAGCTAGCCTTGGTTTTGACGATCCGAAGTTTTGGAGTGGCTATGTTATTGCCCGGGAACCCGGGGCAGATCGTGCTTACTGGCATCAGGACTGGCCCTTCTGGCAAGAGAAAGAAGGGCAGGAAGAATTGCCACACCAGTTATTTCTCATGTACTATTTGGTTGATACCACACCGGAGAATGGCTGTCTTAGAGTGATACCCGGAAGTCATCACAAACGCTGTTCGGCTCATGATAGTGAAGGTCACGATTCCGGTGCACGCCATGCAGACCCGGCAGAATCGCCGGCTTATGCCACACATCCGGATGAGATTGATGTGCCAATGAAGGCCGGTGAATTGCTGGTCGGTGATGCACGTATCCTTCATGCACCCTATGGAAATCAATCCGACAAACGACGCACAGTAATCACCATGTGGTATTTCCCGCGCCATGCTCTCTTGAGCGATACAATGAAAGCAGCATTACAAAATAATCTATTCTATCCCATGCTGGAGAACCTACCGGAATCCGAAAAGGAACGTCTCTGGAAAGTGCTGATAAATTATAAAGGCGATGCCGAACCCGCAAAGTGGGATCGTAATCCGCAAGCGTTTTTTAAAGCTTAAAGGTAAATCCAGTTAAGTAGGTCGGGGTCTCCGAACGCGATCATATCCGCTAAGTATAAAAAACTGTATAATGCACCAGCAAACAAAGTTTTCGAGCCAGAGGCTCCGATGCCCAGTATTTAATAATATCTTGCCCCTAGCCATTTGGCCTAAAGATACCGATCCCACAGCTACGACCTAATAGCTCAATAATTCCCGTTAATAGAAACTTTAAAAACTAATGTCGCGTTCGGAGACCCCGACCTACTGAATATGCTACCGTCATTCAAAGATACTTGTTTAGAAACGGAATCGTCTTTACCCCGTTCCAGCGGTGTCCGCCTTCAAATATATCATGCTGCAGATCTTTCTCCGCACCATGTAAACGGTAGGCTTTTCGCGCAATGGTCATTTGTGATTTTACATTCTTTACCCCACTGCGGCCATTAAGTGGATCTTTCGTGCCGGTTTCAATCAATACCGGACGTGGTGCAAGCAAGGCTAGGATGTCACCCATATCCACCGTTTCGTAGAGGTGTGGCACATAGTTGCATGAGCAGTTGTTGTGCATTTCCAACAGCGATTCTTTGTAGCCATACATATAGCCACTGATGATCGAACACTTGATTCGTTTATCCCAGGCTGAAGCCCAGAGTGTTTGATATCCGCCACCGGAGAGTCCCGCACAAGCGATGCGGGATTTAATGACATCATCGCGCGATTGTGCATAATCAATTAATCGATGCATATCCCAGGTCAGCATTCCTGTCATAGTCTGTCCGAGGGGGTAGGCCATATTATTTATTTCACGGCACGATTCATCCAGGATTGACTTGCCCTTCACAAAACGTTCCTGGCGTTCACCAAATCCCCGCGCATCGGGACAAAAAGCGATGTAGCCCGCTTCGGCAAACTTCACACCATAGTCATAGTTAAAATCCATGATCGCTTTTTTTACTTCTTTGTTTATGCCATAACCAACTACAGGATATTTCCCACCACCGCAATGGCCGTGTGGTGCAAGGATCGCGGGAAATGGACCGGAGGATGTTTTAGGGATCAATACATAAAATGGCATGAGTACCCCAGGCTCGGTGAAGATTTCGATCCGTTGCTGGGTATAGGTTTTGAAGGATTTTTCTTCGGTAATCCGTGGCTTGGGATCCGTCTTCTGCATGCTGTTATAACCCGTCAACGCTTTTAGGGTCTTTATGGTTTTCTCACGCCATGCTTTATCTGAGCGTAACGTTTTTGCAGTATAGGCTTGGGAACGTTTAACGCGGTCAAAGCGTTTCAGCATCGAGTCTTCGATCATATATTTTGTAGAATCCGACATATCAATCCTTTGGGTTTCTTGATAAAAGACTTTAAGATGCAGGGTCTAAATTTCAATCCATTCAGTGATTTTTAAGTCGATCTCTTTGTTTGCTTTTCCTTCCAGATCGCTGTAATGTAGATGACTCAAACGGGTGGAATATGAAATCTATTGATGCCAAACAATTTCTTTTATCAGTTAGCCTTGAGGACGAGGTAACGGGTTCGCCTGATGCTTACCCCTTGAACCTGCCAGCAATTAAAGGGCTCGAGCAACCCCTGGAGTTTCATGAATCGGTGACATTTATTGTGGGCGAGAATGGCAGTGGTAAATCGACATTACTGGAGGCCATCGCTGTTTCGGAGGGTTACAATGCGGAGGGTGGCACAAAGAACTTTCGCTTTTCTACCCGCAGTTCTCACTCAAGTCTTTGCGATAATATACGTGTGGCTAAATCGATAAATCGACCCGCAACAGGTTATTTCCTCCGAGCAGAAAGCTTTCACAATGTCGCAACAGAAATAGAAAAGTTAGATAAGGAACCCGGAGGCCGACCCATTATTGATTCCTATGGAGGAGTATCTTTGCATGAACAATCGCACGGAGAATCTTTCTTCGCATTATTTAAAAATCGCTTTGGTAAAAACGGCTTATACATACTCGATGAGCCAGAGGCCGCATTATCCCCAAACAGACTCATGGCGATGCTTGCTTTAATACACGAGCTGGTCGCCGATGGTTGCCAGTTTGTGATCGCAACACATTCTCCTATATTGTTATCGTACCCAGATTCGGTTATTTATGAGATACAAGAAAGTGGTCTAATGAAAACCGACTATGAATTGACAGAAACTTATTCCTTAACAAAACATTTCCTGAATAATTATCAGCATATGTTAAATGCCTTACTGAATCCAGATGACTGATAGCACAAACCCAGGTCCAATGGTTCGCATTGCGGATCTGATGCATCGCGCGCTGAAGCTCGCACGCCGCCGCTGGTATGTGGTACTCGTGCTGATGATTGTAATCGGCATACTTAGCTACCCTTTCATAAAAATCCATATGGCAGTCGCAAGACTGAAGGCCGATAATCCCCATATTAATGAATGGGGCTATTGTGAAATTAAGCCAATTGATTATCCAAATGAGGTAGACGTTGAGTATATACGTCTTTCAGAAATTGGTGGATTAAGAGAATTATTTTCGCTTAAGAGCATACGTATATTTTCCAAGCCAAAATTACAATTTTCCAGCGCTAAGGTAAGCGATATAAGTGCTCTTAAGGGGATGCCATTTGAAATTCTTTATCTTACGAATGATAAATTAAGTGACATGAGTGCTCTTAAAGGGATGCCATTAAAAAAACTTATAATGTATGAGAATCGGGTGAGTGATATAAGTGCTCTTAAGGGGATGCCATTGGGGTATCTAGATTTAAGAAGTACAACGATTGCTGATATTAGTGCGCTTGAAGGAACACCTTTGAAAGTTCTAATTCTACCCAACTCAAAAATAACTGACATAAGTTCACTGAAAGGAATGCCATTGAATATCTTGAATTTGCATGGTGCTTCTCTTCTGAGTAAAATAAATGTACTCAAAGGAATGCCTCTAAAATACCTGTATTTGTCTGATACTAAGATCGATGACATAAAGCCATTAAAAGGAATGTCTCTTGAAAGATTGCGATTAAATAATACACAAGTCTCTGATATCAATGCCCTCAAGGGGATGCCTCTGGCGTATCTACATTTATCAAAAACTAATATCACTGATATTAGTGTACTTAAGGGAATGCCATTGAATAAATTATCTTTACCTGGGGCTGCCAAAGATATAGAATTTCTCAAGGAAATGAAAACATTGAAATACATCAATGGAAAAACGCCCGCCAATTTCTGGAAAGAATACGATAGAAAGAAAAAGCTGGATAAATAAATTACCAAATCTTTCATTAAAAAAGATTCGAGCCGGAGGCTACGGTGCCCAGTAAAAACTTATCTCGAGAATATAACCGGGCTGGTGTGTTCGCCGAGGTTGGCGATGTAATCGTAACCGAAGCCTGGGTAATTATCCGGGGTTGGGCCGGATGCTTCTGTGCGCATGTGAACGGCTAAACTACGGCGCGGTAAATTACTGGTATTCGGATGACTGCCATGGTAGCAATGGCAATGGTGGATACTGAATTCACCGGGTGACATCACACCAGGTACTTCGTTAATTTTTTCGCCATCGGGAACTGGGATACCGTCGATGGATTGATCCGGGGTGCCAAAGAAATCACCCGCATCGAGGAATCCCCAGTTGTTGCTACCTTCGAGAAAACACATGGGTCCCGACTCAGCAGTTACATCTGATAGTGCAACCCAAGCGGTGAAGACATTGCTGTCCGGGGTCCACCAATTTTGCCAATATTGAAAATCCTGATGCCAACCGATGGTACTCTGGCCATCGCCACCACAAGGTTTATGCAGGAATTGTACAGCCCAAACCTGAACAGTTTTTGCCTCAAGAACATCTGCAATCCATTCACCCCAAAGTGGCTCGGAGATAAAGTCGAGAATACGATTGCTGGCCAATTGGGGTTGGTCTATTTTACGAATCTTATTATTTGGATCGTCTGTTTCGGCATTCCATCCATCCCGCGGTGGGGTATCAGTTTCATAGATACCGGCCATAAGATCATCACCAGCTGCAAGTGCAGATGCAATAGAATCATCAGAGAATGCCGAAGGAAAAATTGCGAAACCATTGTCCTGATAGAATTTGCGCTTTTCTGTGGAATCGATAGTCGTCATAATTATTCCTTGATTAAGTCGTTGCCGGTTTTTACAATTGTTGGTGCTTGAGAATGCGGCCAGTCAATAGTATACGGGATGCCAGGTAATAAGTCAAAACAATTGTCTGCGATATCCATTTCGCCTTCGAGATCGAGGC
The DNA here is from genome assembly GCA_013215875.1 of Lentisphaeria bacterium. Taxonomy (GTDB): domain Bacteria; phylum Verrucomicrobiota; class Lentisphaeria; order JABSQK01; family JABSQK01; genus JABSQK01. Next base: position 15,161 of record JABSQK010000478.1, on the reverse strand, counting down.
AGAGGCCCCAAATAAATACATCCGAGCTAAAAGTAGCTTTGCCATCCGCCTGGGTAATTGTTATATCCGGCACGGAAAAATGCATATTTACGAATCGTTCAATCAGGTAACGACATTGGGAAACGGTCTCATCATCTTTGCTTAATACTGCAAATGCTCCAGTGGTATCGATGCCGTGCTTCAGCCAATCTTCTTTGGTAAAGGAGGCGAGCTCTACCGCTGTATTTGATGGAATAGAAACGGGCAAGCTTTCATCTAAGGGGTAATCGCCGCTCAGATTAAATAATCCAAAACGCAGATCGCCTTCGAAGGCATCCAATGAATCGTTCACCCCGGTGATGCGAATGCAATCGTCGTACTCGCCAATGAATACGGCCACGGGAGCGAAGCCACGCCGCACGGGATGAAAGGATAATTTCTTGCGCAGATAATAATCAATAATGGTCCATGAGTGGGTTGTCGGCCAGGAATCATTGTACATCCAGAAAATTGCTGCGGCGGTCGAAGGCATCTTCTGACGGAAGCTGCTGGCGTATTCCTGCAAGCCTTCGGCCTGTAAAAGTGAACTGGCAAAGACATAGTCTTCCATCGATAATTCATCGATCTTTAATCCTGTCCACATTTCCACAGTCGCGTAGGTCCGTCCCATGCCGCCGGGTGTAAGCGTCGTCATCGAACATGAATTGTCATGGTGGGTCCAGCTCGGTGAAAACATGGCCTGTTCATTTTCCGGTAGGAATTGTTTTATAGTCGCAATGGAGCTGGCACCAAGTACTCCGCCTTCATTGGGAAAGCGATCGATGAGTGGACGGTATTTCCAAAAATCCGATGGGCCATCTTCCATGGTCGAAACTACCCAGGAGTGTTGATCGCCACAAGTGGGATCGCGCGGGTCTTTGTAATCCGGTGACCAGGGTGATGCCAGCCAATGCACAACCGAGGGATTTTCCTCAAAGCTAATCTTTGGCAGGTCATGGTGAAACATTGCGTAATGCGGATGGGTACGAAAGTTATCATCGAAGCCCCAATGCCAATCGCCTTCTTCAATTTCATTATTACCACACCAAACAACAATCGATGGATGGTGCGCCAGACGGCGCACATTGTAGCGTGCTTCCTGACGGACGTTTTCAACAAAGTCGGGATAATCGCCGGGGTATTTCAAACAGGCAAACATGTAATCCTGCCAAATCATTATCCCTTTACTATCGCAAGCTTCTGCAAGGGCATCTTCGGCATAGCAGCCGCCACCCCAGACTCGCAGCATGTTGAAGTTTGCTTCCAGGGCCGTATCGACCAGGCTGTTGATTCGCTCATCAGTCACTGAACTGTATAGCATATCGGCTGGAACCCAGTTGCCGCCCTTGCAGAAAATCGGGCGTTTGTTGACTGTCAATATGCAATAGCGCCCTTCGACGGGGTGTACGGATTGATCCATCTCTACCAGACGTACACCGGTCTTACGGGTGATGGTTTCTGTTTCACCATTGATCGTCAGCGAAACTTCGATGGTATACCTGTTTTGGTCGCCATGACCGATCGGCCACCACAAATCCGGATTTTCTATGTCCAGTTCCAAGCTGACACGATCGTCGACAGGAATCGAAATTTCTGCTTCTGTTCTTGCACCGGTTTCTAAAATTGTCGCAGAGATTGTCCCGGTATTTGCAAAGCTGCCATTGATCGTTGCAGCGATTGTAACTTTGGCCGCATCGAGATTTTCGTTTGGGATCGCATAGACTGACACATCTTCGAGAGTTGCGGTACCTGTGCAGACTAGGGTGACATCCCCGAGGATGCCCACATTGCTTAGGCGCGATTGCCAATCCCAACCAGTCTGATATGACGGCTTGCGGATAAACATCATTTTATTGAGCACCTGTATGCCCAGAGCACGGTACTCCTTGCCTGGTGCATCTGAATATTTATGAATACCAGTTTCTAGCTGAACAACAAGTATATTGTCTTTTGCTTTCAGTTTTCCGCTCACATCAAAGCGTGCCGGGCGATAGGCATTTTCATGGGTGCCGAGTTTTTCGCCATTGAGCCAGATTCCGGCGACTGCTTCGAGGCAGGCAAAACTCAGCGTTGCTGTAGATGCATTTACAGCGTCATCTAATAGATCGAATGTTCGGCGATAGGTCCAAAACATTTCTTCAACCCAACGGGCTTTTAGGGAATTGATCCCGAACCGGGGATCATCAATGAGTCCATGATCGACCAGTACCTGGTGAATCGGTGCGGGTACTTCTGCAGCCAGTTGGCCAGTCGTTTGTAATTCTGTACCTGTGTAATAATCATCCAGTATGCCGGGAAGTTGTTCCGTGTGGCATAAATTCCAGGTACCGTTTAGTGAAATTGTCTCACTCATCAAACCATTCATCCTCTGGGTTAAAAGCGGGAATCGCTGTGAGCAAAACCTTTAGCTTGCCCACTGCACGATGGCGGCAGCCGGGCTTTATTAAAATTGAAGACATGGGCTTTACGGCGATTTTTTCGCCATCAAGTTCCATATGCCCTTCCCCTTCAAGAATGACATAGACTTCGGTAATTTTCTTGTGATAGTGAACTTTGCTGTCGACTGAAATTTCTAATAGATGCGTTGTTAGCAACTGACTCTCATCGTTCACAAATGCGCGTCGCGTTGTTCCACAGGGGCAAGACGTCGGGGGGATTTCATTCAGATCTTCAATGCAATAATTACGCTCGGTCATTAACTTGCACCGGGAATTAATTCATCTAAGTCCAATGGTTCTTTGAGTACTACACGGTCTTCTTCAATCCATTCTTCCCAAATGACTTCATCGTGTTTTGCGAAACCACTATTCACACGCATTTCCACTTGATTGTCTACCCCGAATAAACGCTTGGTACGCCGGTCATCACGTTTTTCCGCATTCCCTATTATCGCTGTAATATTTGGGCCATTGTGGTTATCTGTGGTTTTCATATAGGAAAGGTTGTAATAGATGCTGAAAAAATAGCGCAGTTTTCCTGAGTAATTCGGTGTACCTGAATGCAGGACGCAGCAATGGGTAAAAACCACATCCCCCGCTTTAACATGAATTATTTTTTCATCCGTATGAGGTTTTTGTCTATCGTCATCGCTGGGAACCACATTGCTTCTGTGGGAACCTGGAACCACTCGCAATGGGCCATATTCATCAGTGAGATCCTGCATATATGCAATGGCATTGCAGGCCGGCGGTTTAATGTATTGTGGTCCTTCTGGCAACCAGCCATAACGATCGCGGTGCCAACCCGATGCTTTCCCTTCGGCCTCCTCTTTAGAAACAGATGGAAATCCCATAAATGTCAGGTTATCGAGCTGAACAAATGGACCCATGACTTTTTCTGCGAAATCAAGAATGTTTGGGTTTGCCACAGCAGGCAACATTAAGCGCGGTTCAGCCTCAGTAAGGTGTCTGAGCCATCCTTTGACACCGCCAAAAGTAAGCTGTCTGGAAACCATGCCTTCATAGCCATCTTTCCAGGCCTGCATCTGCGCTTCAGTGAAAATATTTTCCAGAACCACATAGCCGTTTTCTTTAAAAAAGGCCAGCTTTTCATCTAAATCGTTCATTCCGTCTCCATTAAATCTAGCCTGACTATAAGGTTCAATTAGGCACTATCAAGACCTAATAAGGAGTGATGAATTGCTATTTACTTAATAAAACTAAAATAAATCCCCTATGTGCATGGAACTGTGTCATGGAACCGATTGGTCAAAAGCGATTCTAAATAGTATAGTAATACGATATTGTCCTTTAATTTAGGGAGTTTTTAGTCCATGCACATCACTAAACAGTTGGCAATCCTTACCCTGTTTTTTTCCATGGGTCCATCTGTGTTTGCTATGGAGTCATTTCTTGGAGCGGAAACAACAGAGGCACGTGGTATACGAAATACCAAAGCCATCGTTATTGCCAAGTTATTAAAAAGAGTCGATGGTGATCTTAGTTATGTCGTTTTCGAAAAGATTCGTGTGCTTCGAGGAAAAGAGGACCGAGATCTACTGCTCTTCCGGCATCCACATGCCAGTATTCGAATGGGCTGCAGCCACGTTTTTAATGAGATCCAAGCATCCGATTTAAAACAACTTACGGTAGGAAAATCATTTGTACTCTCTATAGGTAATTCTGAATCCCCAGACAATTTAACCCGTTGGCAAGTCTTGTCGGAAAAGGATCAAAAAGACATGATGAGTCAGGAAGCTGTCATCAAAAAAGAGCTTAAGCGTTATAAACTCTATGATCAAATAATGGAAATGGAGCCATTGAAGGCCAAACTGGAAAAGGATTTTATTCGCGTCTGCATCTTGGACTATTACATAGCTGAAGCAAGTGAGAAAGATGTTCAGAAACTGTTCACAGATTATGCCCAGGCAAAAAAGCACAAAAAAACTCATCATTGGCTAATATCTGAAATATTAAGAGACAGGAGAAAGACTTACAAAATTCCTGCAGAAACTTTACTGACAATCTATAATTTTAAATTTGGCGAAAGAGAGCGTGACCGTAGGACAACTCGAGACTATATCTTAAAAAAACTGGCGGAGTGGAATGACCGAAAATACGATACGATTTTTATCGAGGCACTTCAATCCAAGAATTATCGACATAGGAAAGCAGCGCTTAGAGGATTATTTCTTCGAAAGACACCAGGTAGTATTCCGGCAATTGAAGATCTAATCAAAAGCAAAACTGACAATCTCTATTTACCAAAAAATTATAAACTTTTTGCCATCACAGCGCTTCTCTTTCAAAGTGGAAATGATAATGTCGAAGGTATGTTGATCCCTCGTTTCCAGGAATGGGCGTTACGATTTTTCACATACCTGAGTCATTACGTTGGTCAGAAAAATATCAAAGCTATGCGCAGCCTTAACGGCTTAGGAAACTACGCAATGGTTACTGAACTTCTCGTATACGCAGGGGATGACCAAGCACAAAAAGACTATTTTGCAGATATGAAGCAACGCAATAGAAAACCCTATACAGATATACTTCCTTTGTTGAAGGATCCGTTGTGGCAGAATTTAGCTAAAGTAAAACTGTCTGAGATTTCAGCAAAAACCAAGTCCAGGTTAGGAATTAGTATGTATGCCGAAATCCTGTTCAGCCAAAATGATCCCAAATTAGCTGAGCTTTTAGAGCCTTTAGTACATCACAATGAATCCTCCGTACGCGAAGACGCGATAGTATACCTTGCCCTGCTTGCTAAAGAAAAATATCGCCCATTTTTTAAGAAAAATATAAAAGGCTGGGACTTATCTATGTTTGCATGGGCTGGATTGGCGAATCTCGGTGATAAGGGTGCCATGGTAAAAGTGGCAGAATATTTAAGTTTGGGCAAAAATAATTACAGGTTGAGACAGATGTTTTCACGTATGGATACGAAGGCGATAGTTAAAGCCTGGGAAGATCAGCTTCCTAAAAAAGGTGATCGCATTCAGAGTGCAATAAATGCATTTATTTCAGCAGAAATTAAACAGCTGCAAGCAAAAGTCGAGCTCCAGGAAAAAAAGCGGATTCGTGAGAAAAAAAATCCGCCAAGCCTGGTCGATTTTATAAAAGCAGATACTGGTAAATTATACTATATCTATTTCGAGCACTAGATTGCTGAATTTCAAAATAAAAATTACAAGACTATAAGGAGTTTTTAGTCCATGCGCATCACTAAACAATTAGCATTCTTTATCCTGTTTTTTTCCATGGGTTCATCTGTGTTTGCCGATCCGTCGATCTTCGGTAACGAAACAACAGAGGCACGTGGCCTACGGAATACTAAAGCGATAATTATAGCGAAGTTATTAAAAAGAGTCGAGGGTGATATTGCTTACGTCGTTTTCGAAAAGATTCGTGTGATTCGTGGAAAAGAAGACCGTGATCTACTGATCTTCCCGCATCCACATGCTAGTATTCGAATAGGCTGTAGCCATATTTTTAATGAGATCCAAACATCCGATTTAAAACAACTGAGGCTAGGAAAATTATTTATACTCTCCATAGGTAATTCTGAATCTCCTGACAATTTAACACGCTGGCAAGTCTTGCCGGAAAAGGATCAGAGAGACATGATGAGTCAGGAGATAGTAATAAATTCTGAGCTTAAGCGTTATAAGCACTATGATAACATTATGAAGATGGACCCATTGAAGGCCATGTTTGGGAAAGACATATTTGGTGAAGACATGTTCCCACTCTGCTGTTACACTGATTATTACAGTAGTGATGCCAGCGAGAAAGAGGTTCAGAATCTACTAAAAGGCTATAGCCGTATTAAGAGTAATCTTTGGCCGTCGAGTTGGCTTGTTTCACATGCATTATCACTTGCGAGTAAAAAGAACTACAAGATACCGGATGAAACTCTCCTGGCTATTTACAATATGGAAATCTCCAGGTTAAAAAATGCTGATGAGGATCTACGAGATTCTGTCCTGTACTGGCTCGGTAAATCAACCGATGCAAAATATGAGAAAATTATTTTAGAGGCGCTAAAGTCCAAAGATCCAAAACTTCGCAACGCGGGGCTTTTTGCCTTATCTCACCGGGATGATCGAAAGTATGACAGTATTTTTATCGAGGCACTAAAGTCCAAGGACAACAGATGCCGCAGTGTAGCTCTTAATATTTTATCTCATCGCAAAACACCAGGCAGTCTTCCGGAAATTGAAAAGGTAATGCGTCAGGGTGCTAACCATGATAAAGCCACTATTGCAATACTTTGCCAAAGGGGTATGGATAATGTCGAAGGGATCTTAAAATTTTGTCTGGAAAAAGGAGAAAAAGGCCCCAATAAGGAAATAGAATTGGACAGGTTTTTCAAGTATTTAAAAAAATACGTTGGCAAAAAAAATATAAAGACCCTTCGCAGTCTTGACGATCCGAAGAGCATAGGCGTACATACCAAGGTGACTGATCTTCGTCTATTGGCAGGCGATATTTTAGCACGAAAGGAATATTTCAATATTCATAAGGTGGAGTATTCCGGTTTGAAACGAATACCAGAGAACACGCTGGAGCAAGCAAAATTGTCATTATCTAAAGGCTATAGTATTGAATACAATGCAAAGATTCTGTTTCGCTCAAAAGACCCTGAGCTGGGTGACCGCCTTGTGCCTTTCGTGTATAAGCAAGCAACTTGGCGATATGCTAGTAAGTACCTGGCTCTGTCAGCTCGAGAAAAACACCGGCCCATTTTAAACAAACAACTTAAACACAAATACGCCTTAATGCGCAGCTATGCCTGGGCGGGTTTGGCGAATCTGGGCGATAGAGATGCCATGGTGAAAGTGGCAGAAATATTGGGCATAGGTCATTCCTGGGTTCCATATTATTTGGGAGAGATATTGCCCATGAGAAACATGAAGGAATATATTAAAGCATGGGAGGACCAAGTTCCTAAAAAGAGTAATAGGATAGAAAGCCTGGTCAATGCATATATAGCAGAGCGCCTAAAACAGATTCAAATAAAATTAGCATTGAAAGAAAAAAGATTGAAAGATAAAAAGCCCATGAGAAATGCCAAGAAGCAACCTACTCTAAGGGAGTTTGAGCAATGGCAAATGGAATATGCTCATTGAGGCTTTGGAAGAGCTGGTAGAATAATAATATTGACATGCGCTCCAGTAAACTACTCAAAATTGAGCCTGAGTATTATAAACTCACCGATTTACTTAATAAAACTGAAATAAATCACTTGTGTCCAAGGAACTGTATTGAAAATTCTGATTTTAATGGTACTCATTATAGGTGATTAACTTAACGAGAAAGAATTAAATGAAAGCAATTATAATTGGTGCAGGGCGTGGTTCACGGCTCATGCCGAGTACGAAAGACAGTCCGAAATGTTTCGCTCAAGTCGGTGACAAACGAATTTTGGACTGGACCCTGGAGGCTTTTCGCAGCAATGGAATAACTGACATCGTTTTTATTGGTGGTTATCAAATCGATAGAGTAAAAGAGGACTACCCGGACTTACGCTTTTACCACAACGACGACTGGCCCAATAACAATATCCTCGCTTCGTTGATGTATGCCGAAGCGGAAATGACTGACGAATTTATATGCTGCTACAGCGATATCCTCTTTACCCCAAAGGTTGTTGCTGACCTTCTCGACGTCGATGGCGATATTACCGTCGTCTGTGATACGGACTGGCTGAAGCGTTATGAAAATCGCACGGAACACCCCAGTGACGATGGCGAGACCATGAGAGTAGAAAATGGCTTAGCAACAGAGATTCATCGCGATATCCCCGATAGCGAAGCACACGGCGAGTTTATCGGCGTGACGAAATTTAGTAAAGCGGGTGCAGAACAATTTTGCCGGGCCTATCAATATGCCAAAGATGCATTTTCCGGTAAACCATTTAGAGAAGCAAAAGTATTCGAAAAAGCCTACCTTATTCATTTATATCAGGAGATGATTGAGCATGGTGTGGTCTTTCACCATTCAGATACCGACGGTGAGTATATCGAAATCGATACCCAGCAAGACTTTAGTTATGCACGAGAAAATTGGAGATAAATATGAGTAAACTACTTTTCCCTACATCCGTTGTTGGCAGTATGCCACGGCCAGATTTTGTTCGCGATCTAATCAGTGATGATACGCAAATTTCGAGCGCCGATTATCAATCACGCATGGAATCCGCAGTGCGTTACGTCGTGGCCCTTCAAGAACAGGCCGGGCTCGATGTTATTACCGACGGCGAGTGGTGGCGCAAGTCCTACATCGGTGTCATTGCAGATATGGCGCACGGTTTCGAGCTTAGTACAAATCCCGCCGACGGCCGACCCTGGACCATTGTGGTCGATAAACTATCACCAAAAGAACCCGGCGTGATCGCCAATGAAGTACGCTTTCTAAAGAGCATCACCAACAAACAGGTAAAGGCTACCCTGCCCGCTCCGGCACTGCTTGGTGAGCGCATGTGGGACCCAACACTTTCTTCAAAGGCCTATGCCACAAGGGATGAATTTGTTAAGGCCTGTGTGCCAATCCTACGCCAGGAGATAGAAATGCTGCGCGAAATGGATGTGGATGTGATTCAAATTGATGATCCGCATCTCTGTTTATTTGTCGACCCGGACGTGCGAGCAAAATACGACGATGCAGATAAGGCAGCAGATTTTGCAGTGGAAATGGTGAATGATCTTGTCGATGGTTTTGACGACCTTCACCTGGCGGTACATCTCTGTCGGCGCGCTGGTGCACGGGTGCGCGGCGAAGAGCAACATGGCGGCGGATATGGGCCAATCATCAATCAATTGAACAATCTGAAGGTCGATCATTTGACCATGGAGTTCACTGCTCCTGGAGCTGGTGACCTGGCTGTGTTCGATGATTTGCGTGAGGATTTTGAAATTGGTCTGGGTTGTGTTGGGGTACATCCCGGTGAAATTGATTCGGCGGAAACCATTGTCGAACGGGTCAGTCTGGCCTGCACCAAGATTGATCCCCAGCGTATTACGTTAAATCCGGATTGCGGCTTTTCCCCCGGTTCCGGTGCCAAAGTAAGCATCGATGAGACCTACGAAAAGCTCAGCAACGAAGTGAAAGCGGCCGAAATTCTCAGGGATAAATTCAGCTGATTGCCCGACTTTGCTATAGCATTATACTTGAGCGCCCCTATGGTATTGTCGTTTTCAGAAACATAAATCAAACAGGAAATTAGCATGTCAGACCACGGATTTACAAAGACTACATCGGACGGGAGAGCAGTTATTCCCCTTAGCGATGAGGAACGATACCACTTCGATATAAAAGGCTGGTTGGCCATAAAAAATGTTCTTGAGCCCGATGAAATCGGCGAGATGGTTGAGTTTGCCCGCAAATTAAAATTTGATAAAGAATCCGTTCCAGAAAAACATCGCACCACTATGGCCGGTCCATTGGAAAAGCTCTGCGACCACCCACGAGTGGTTGGTTTTATGCAGGAATTTCTTGGCCACGAGGATCTTGAATGCGAAGAAGGTTATGGCTTTCGCATGGAATACAGTTTCATGGGTTGGCGTCTGCGCGAAAACAAAGCAGACATGTGGGCCCCACATGGTGGTCGTGGTACTAACCCACCATTTGACGATGTTCACGGATACCAAGGACGTCCTGGGAATGCCTATGGTGGCTTGTTGCAGGCAGTTTGGGAATTGACCGATGTGATAAAAGGACAAGGTACACACTTTGTTCCTGGCACACACAAAGGTAGTTTTGATCTGCCAAAATCCATTTCTGAAGACCGTAATCATCCGCTTTGGGAAACCTATGAATGCCCAGCTGGATCGATTGTCTTCTTTTCTGAATCAGTAACCCATAGTGGTAGTAAATGGGAACACCCGGACCATGATCGTTGTGCGATATTCAACAGCTATAACAGCATCATGTGTAAATACCATATGTGGGATCCACATCCGGATCACCTGGCCGAGATGAGTCAAAAACGCGCCTCACTTTTCCGTCCGGTTCACGCCGAATACAATCGTGAAAATATTGAGAAAGGCGACGAGCTCTACGAGCCACGCCGCGGATTCTAAGCCAGCAGTATCTTTAAGGAGCAGCCGTAGTCGAAGACAAGGCAAAGACAGCATGAAATGCTGAGCCGAAGGTGTTCAACGTTGGGGTCTCCGAACGCGACTATAGGCGATAATAATATCGCCCCACAGTAACAAAAGAGCACAACGACAAAAAGTCCTGGTCTTAATCGGCAGCAAAGCTGCCAAAGTCTCACCTAAAATGGAGTACAATTCGTGAGTTCATTTGTCATCACCGGTTTCAATGCCTTTCACGGAGTACCGGAAAACCCAACGGAATTACTGGTCAATCACATTCAGAGCCAGCCGAACTTTTTCAAAACCCACCATGGTCGTGCAGAACTCATTCCCTGTATTTATAAAAAAGCCGAACTCTGGGTAGATGAACTTTTAGCTACTGACCCGCCAGATTTTCTGATTTGTTTTGGGGTTCACGGAATGAGTGAAACGATCCGAATCGAAACTCTTGGCAAAAATTATGACGACAGCCAGGTACCGGATAATGATGGCGTAGTAATCGAAAACACGCCCATCATTCCGAATGGGCCTAAAACTCTGCCCGTGACATTTCCGGCAACAAAAATTTGCCAAGCCATGCAGGCTGCGAGTTTACCCGTAGCCCTTTCTGATTCCGCCGGCGCCTTTCTTTGCAACCATTTATTGTACTACAGCCTGGCAGCTATTGAACGAAAGAACGTTCCGATCAGAACCGGATTCATTCATGTGCCTGCACCAGAGTTCGTATCCCTTAATGAATTGGTGAAGGCTGTCGAAGTTTGCATCGATTGTCTTTAAGGAGCAGCCGTAGTCGAAGACAAGGCAAAGACAGCATGAAATGCTGAGCCGAAGGTGTTCAACGCCGGGGTCTCCGAACGCGACTATAGGCGATAATAATATCGCCCCACGGTAACACCAAGCACTGCCCTTATATTTTTACTTATGGAGTGTATCTTAATAAATGACATGTGGGATTAAAATTATGAGAAGAGGAGACATACTGTTGTTAAAAAGGCCTCTGCTAGTTTACTTAATTTGTATCAGCTCAGTGCTATGGGGGCAAGATATAAAGGAGGAAGCAACTCCGTATTATGATGGCTACGATTCTGTAACCGGAAATATAAGCAAGGTTGATGATGTACGAGTCGCTGATCGGACTCCACTGTTTGACAATGCCCCATTTCTTAGCTTAAGAAGTACTGGTGAATTAGTCCTTGGAAAGAAGTGGTGTACAGGTGGCAAGGGTGCGAGCCCTGGTTTCAGTGCCAATCACTCTTTTTTTCTCAAGTCCAGGGGGAAATTCTATTATCTCAGTACACATAAAAAAGATAAGAAGTTGTTGTTAAGTTCCGCATCTGACTGCCTACTCTTCCGCTGGGATGTGACAATCGAAAATGGAAAAAAACTGATAGACATTTACAATATTCGTAATGAAATGTCCCTTGCAAAATATAAGGAAATTGGAACCGCTTTACAAAAACTTAATGAGAAAATAAAAATTCCACTCAATGTAAATCTAAAAAAGGCCCATGTAATTTCGGAGTCCAAGTTACGGTACATTCTTTTTGAAGGTATCGCTTACAACAGATATAGTAATTACATCTATAAGTATTCATTAAAAATCGGGCCATATATATTTATTCATAATCAAGAGAAACTTATTATTGGTCCAAAGCGTATTGAGCACACTGAATTTGAAGGCTATAAAGGGAATGGTCTAATGAACGATACAGAACCTTTTACGGTTTCACCCGAAATTGCCAAGGTAAAGAAGGCCAAGTATGACAAGTACATGGAATTTCAAAAACTCGTATTAAAATTCTTGAAGGAATAATTATCTTGCCCCACTGTAAAATGAAAGAGTAGCGACAAAAAACTTCCATAAAGAGTCCATTGCTTATTTAAAAAAATTATGCTAAAGTGTAATAGTTCAAAGGAGTGCTTATGCGACAACAACAAATTCTAACAATGCTATTAGCATCATTGTGCTTTATTTCAGTACACGGAAAAGATTCTTCGCATAAAGAAATAGTTACGAGCAAGAGTATCCTCATGGAGCTTAGCAAGAAAAAAAACAAAGAGCTCGAAGACTATCTATCTGTTTTGGACTACAAATTTGATATTTCGCAAATTTCTACAAAAGAAATTGACATAATTCTCACCAAGCTTCTCGAAATCAGAAAGTCGGACCCATTTAAAGAAATGAGGACCTTTGGAAAAGGTCGTGGAGTAAAAAAAGTTGTATACCCCAATAGATCTGAAGCTTATGCATGTATTGCACGGTTTATGTTTCAAAAAGAATCAATCCGTCTTCGAAAGTTGCCAATAAAAGAAAGGGTCGATGAAATCGTAAAATTGATGAGCCCATCCACTAAGGTTGAATATCACACGGGTGTGGGATATGACAATGAACTTTTACACATTGGTAAAGAGGCAGTGCCCTTTATCATACAATACAAACCGAAAGATTATCTCTTTCGTATGCGATTAGTAAGGATCCTTGCAGAAGTTGCAGACCCGAGAGGAATTCCGTATGTCATGGAGCTATTGAAGAATAAGAATCGCTACAATCCAGGTATAATCAAAGAATTGGGAAATTTCAAAGACAGTAAAGTAATAGAAACTCTTATTGAGGCTCTGACAGATCCAACATTTGGAATTCATAGAAAAAACCCTATCTACCGTCAAATGGGTCGTAGTAAATTTGAGGATGCAGGTCCAGTTACAACGGGGAGGTTTTATTCAATTCGTAATAAAGCTGCAAAATCACTTAATAAGATAATAGGGCATAACAATTACTGGGGACCAGTGTACAACGAAGATCACAAAACATGGGCGGAATGGTTCAATACTAAAAAAAGATATAATTTTTCTCCCAAATCCATCACTAGAACAGAGAAAGAAAAGGAAATTCTTATTGAGTTTCTTTTTCATTATTACATGTCTAGAAGGGTTACAAAGAATGTTAGGGTCATCGCAGACGACTTAAAACCTTTGGGTAAAACTGTGATTCCAATGATAATTAAAAATTGCAATCACCATATTGCGAAAGCGCCAATCTGGGAGACTGATTTAAAGACCTGGACTAAACAACTCCTGCAAGCATTGCCGTGGAAAGAAGCGTCGGAATTGGCAGAAACGATTAAAGTAAAGAAAAAATAAACATCTCAGGAAAATTATGCAAAAATTATTTTTAGATGATATACGAAGCATTGATATGGTCTATGATGCATCTAGAGAAGCTGAATTCGACATCGTCCGCTCATATGATGCATTTGTAAATTATATAAACGAAAATGGCCTCCCGTTATTTATTAGTTTTGATAATGATTTAGGTGAAGATGCAAATGGAAATGTGCTTCCAGATGGCTATGCTGCAGCAAAATGGTTGGTCTATGAATCAGGGCTGGATTTAAAAGATTTGGAGTTCAATGTTCATTCTGCAAATCCTGTTGCAGCAAAACAGATACAAGCCTTGCTGGATAATTATATAAAATTTATCAAAAACGGCTAATACTAATATTCTATTCCATAAATTTCCTATGAAATGATCACAAAATTGCTACGTTAGAGTAAGAACGATGACAACTGATATTAGAGTTATTTAAAATGATTGAAGCACTATTAGAAATTGTCTTATATTTAGTTTTCTCTATCTGCGAGATTATTATTAAATGCCCGGGGACCGGTATCTGTTTTTGTGTACACCCCGGCCAGGTATGCGAAATAAGATCGTGGCTCTATGGCATTATTCTTTGGCTCATCATTATCGCTATTATTGTCGTTGCAATTTTACCTTATATCTAAAATCCCTCCGATTAATTAAACTTCCTCTCTTCATGAAATGAAACCATAAGCCTTACGTTTAGGTAATAATTATGACGACTGATATTAAATGGATTAAAAAATGATTGAATTTATATTTAAGGTTGTTTTCGAAATATTTTTCCTTATCTGTGAGGCCCTTGTTTGCACCGTGGGAGTCGTAATATGCCACGGCTTACACCCAGGCAAGGAATGCGAAATAAGAATTTATGTTTATGGGATTCTTTTCTGGGCATGCATTATCGCTCTATCATACGGTGTCTATTCAGTTTTCTTCTGAGACGGGCTAATAAGTAGCCGCGACACGCCGTGGTGCGGAATTATAATTTACCTCGCTCCTACAGAGCTATTATTATTATCGGTGCAAAGAACCCCAGGCCTACGACCTGGGAAAGCCTACTTTTAAAAATATTATGAATTGTGATTTCGGGCCAGAGGCCACGAGGCCCAGTAGGAATGCCGAAACTGCGAATTACACACCACGGCGTGTCACAGCTACGGAATCCCGAACTGCTAAACTAAGGGACTTGTTGTTAAGTAGGCTAGCCCAGGTCGCCAGGCCTGGGAAAGATACATAAAAATATTCAAGCTACAGAGTAGCGGAGTAAATTACCTCGCTCTTGCAGAGCTATTATTATTATCGGTGCAAAGAACCCAGGCCTACGACCTAATGGCACTTCCTTAAGGAGTAATATATCCATTTCTGTGAATACAGAAAGTGTCACCTTTGACTCTCATTTTCTCTCGTGGCTTGATCATAAATGGAAACTTTTGAACTCGCCTTTTCTGGCACCGAGGTTCGCTT
>JABSQK010000477.1 GCA_013215875.1 Lentisphaeria bacterium | reverse complement strand
TGATCCAAGAGTTTCTTCAGAAACGACAGGCTGGCAGTTTATGCGAAGCATGAATGAGAAGCTAACGAAAGCAAAGTTTACTTTGATTGAGTTATTGGTTGTTGTGGCAATTATTGCAATTCTTGCAGCCATGCTGCTACCTGTATTGGGAAAGGCAAAAGATAAGGCTAGGGATACGCAGTGTGTGAATCGCTGGAAACAAAATGGAATAGCAATGCATATGTATGCAGATGATTATGATGGAGCCATTCCTGGTTTTGATCTAAGTACGCCATCAACGACCTTGTCTAATTTTTATTTTATGAAAGTTGCGCCTGCGGGCAATGCCACTTGTGAACGTTCCTTTTCTGGGCGGCTTGCTCCTTATGCGGGCACGATGCAAATGGCGTATTGTGTAAAAGATGAAGTCATGCATGTTGGTGCAAACCTGCAGATACATACACTACCCTGTCCTTATCCTGGAACCTGTCAGGGGCGCAGCAACTGGTATGGACCAATCTATGCTGGTAATGCTGGACAGTATGGCGGTGGTGGTGGCTTTACTGGTATGATAGATGCCAAAATAGGCAGTTATGAATCACTTGCCAAGAAAGATGCTGCATACTGGACTGGTCCATCGGCGTGGAATACAACCATCGCCAGTTGTGCCTGGGATTTTCATACGAATGGAACTGCATTGGCTATCCTGACTATTGATGGCGCCTCACGAATAAAAGTAACTGGCGGTCTTGGCTTTAATCCTAATACAGGCAGGGCATTCGAAGATTAAGCATTTTCTTGTAGTACCTTGAATGCCTGTCTAAGGTTGAAAAATCATAACTCATATTTCTATATTAACTTTTAACTAATTTGCTAACTGACTGATTTATTAATGCGTAAAAAATACTTCTTTCTTCTTTTCATTCTTTTCATTAATCCGCTTTATGCGGGCGATATTTCTATTGAATTTATTGCACCTGATGTCGATGGCAAAATGAAGCCGTTGCGAGACTGCCGTGATCATTATATCAGTCCAGATGGTTTGGTGGTCCGTGATTACCTCTCCGGCCTGACACTTGAAGGTGCCAGGGAAGAGCGTTTGCTCAATCGCATTAATCGTGTTGAATGGGAAACGGGTGTGCCATCGGCTTCTTTAGATACGGCTGAAGGCGAAGACCTGGGTGATGATTTCGATGATCTGGATGAAGAACTGGGCCTGAAAAAAGAAAAAGTTCGCTTAGTCGATCCGCTCTATGAAAAAGACCAGGATGTGCTTCCTGAAAGTTTTCGGCTTGATAAAATGTCCTTTGATTTAGATGATGGTGCATACATAATAAACCCTGGTAATCTTAGATTTGAAATTCGTGATGGTAAGGTTAAGTCCAATGATCCAAGAATTCAGATAAAAGCTAAGCGGGTAATTGTTACGCTAATGCCCATACGCTTTTCAGTTTTATACGATGGTAAAAAAGTCAATTTTAAGCCGGAACTTAAGTTTCAGAAGCGTGATCTGATGAGTGAGATCCGTTCCTTTCGAGATGAATATGTGCTGGGCTCTTCGCCTTTTTTACCCAAAGCAGATGGAATTGTTCGACAGGTTTATGATCTCACTTTATATCTGGTGCCAGATACTAATTATACATTTATGGGGAAGGAATTTTCTCTCGGTAAGAAAGGGATAAAATCTCATGATAAAACGTTAGGTAAAAGAGCCGACTATTGGCTCACATGGACGACGAAGAAAATAAAAGAATCAATTGCTAAGCGTGTTATACCCTTGAGTTTTATGAACAGTCAGCAGGGAAAGCGTTGCAATGTTTTTCATCGGCCCAATGTGAATGCAGAGATAAGCACCGACCGGAAACGTTTGTATGTAAATGCAAAAGAAGTGATGAAGCAGCGGATCGCAGCGAACTACTCAGCAAATACAGGCGAAAAACCATACCCGGTTTCAATCATATTTCTTAACCCGGATTATGATCAATATCCCGGCCGTCTACTTTGTTTTAGAAATATTACCGGTGATCCTGTAGTGGGAATGACGCTGTTTTCCTTCAAGCCGGAAATTAGCAAGGGGCAACATGAGATACGTATTGAGACAGATGCGGCAGGATCCGATAAACTGAAGGGAATCAATCAAATCAGCGCAGTCGTCGGTGGGCTTGGGCAATCAGCAGAGTTAAAATGGACTACGGGTAGCCGGACGATTCGATTGATACGAAAGAAGAAAACAAACAAGTGGACATTTGATACTAAGGAGTTGCCACAAAATTTCACTTTGCGTTTTCCTGAATTGACAGATCCGGGTATCTGGAGTGAATTGCCATTTGTGAAATCCGCTGGCCTTAAAGGTTCATTAACAATTTTTGCTAATCGTGGCCGTCGTAATTATGAACTGGGTGAATCGATTGATTTGTCATTGAGTATTCGTGGAGACGCAGATAAGTCTGCGGTAAACTGGAAGCTCAGCCACAAGGGAAAAGTGATTTGGCAAAAAAAGGATTTGCAGCACCTGAGTATCGACAGCAGTAGTTTGTCAGCAGGTCACTATCATATGTCTGCGGAATTATCGGGATATGCCAGCTATGCATTTTCATTCAGCTTATATACGTCTGAGCCATACAGCGATTATCCATCTGCGGCAATACGACCTTTTTCAATTGTTGTGCCGGATAAATCGATTAGTCCTTTGCGGCATTTCTTTTTAGCAGATTCCGGTATGGCTTCAATGTCGTCGCCAGCGAAATTGCACGAAACCGTTCGTGGCGGGCGTCTGCATCCGGGCTTTGCGGAACTTTTGATTGCATCACCTCTCTTGCCTGATCTTGAGCGCACCCAATTGTTAACCCCTTATGAACGTTCACTTGAAATTGCCACCGCTGAAGGTGCACGGGTGTATTCTGCCACTGAATTAAAAGAGTCTTATGATTCTTATAATATTCCTCATACAGTCGTCGTCGATGAAAAACGAATGTTTCGTCGCATGCAGCATATGGTACAGCGTCGGCGTGCATATAAATCATTTGGTGGTTTAACACCATACTGGCATGCACCTACATATGGTTACCGTGAAGGATCGCCGCAAATATATGGGCATGATAAAAAACGCCGGGATTTAATCCGCGAGCTTTACGAAAAAAAGATGAAAACACCTGTGCCAGATAAAGTTCCGGGAATCCTGAATAATCATTATAATGGACATAAGAAATTGCCACTGAAGAAACTCAAGGCGCTTAATAAGGAACGTTATGGCTGGGAATTGCATCAGGCAGAATTGATGGCATCGACCTATGCTAATTGGAATCGGGGTATAAAAGCAATAGGTCCATACCCGCTGATGATGGATAATTATTCGTATTGGGCAATTACCAATACGAATTATGCACCACTCGTTTACAGCAAAGATAGACTCTCACTGGACTGGATATTGTCCTATAATATTACTGACTTTGGGCACATGCCCTTTGATACAATATACGGAACGGCTATTTCAAGTTTGGGCGCTGATCCTCGGCGGCCCATATTAACGCATGCATGGAGCTGGGGCCGCCAGGTAATGCTTGAAGGTCTGCTGGCAATGAGTCAGGGAGCCGATTGTGTGGATCCCGCTGGCGGTATGGGGCTGGTACGCAACTTTGGAACATTCAATGAAACACAGCAGAGCAGTGCAGGGGTGAGTCTATGGGACAGAAAAATGGTCGGCGAATTATTTAACCGTTATGGTCGAATGATGGGGCGCTTAAAGCCTACGAACAATGTCGCAATCTACATGAGCATGAAACAGCAATGGGGCCCTGGAAATTCGCACGCGGACCGTGTATGGTTATTTTACAGAGACCTGATTCGTCATCGACAAATTCCTGCTTTAATTAGTGATGCAGAGCTGACAATTGAAACACTTAAAAAATATAAAGCAGTATTTCTTCTTGGTTTGAATCGGCCACTGGATGCTGAAGAGCGCAAAGTGTTAGAGGCATACAAAGCATCTGGTGGGCGCATTTTTAAGGATGAAGATTGCCCTGCAAATCTGCCGGGTGAAAAAATGGCAATTTGGGAAAAGGATTTTCCAAAGGGAAAATCTGCTATTCGGCGGATGAATATGCGGGCCTGGTTGGACCACAATGGTGAGAAAGAATTCGTTGCAGTGCATAAACGCTACTTAAAGATTGAATCCGAATTGAGCCGCGTATTCAAGATGATGGATACAGGCCTAATCACAACCGATTCGTACCGGACACTGCTTGGGCAAATGACCGGGGACACTGTGACACTGGCTGTATTGCTGAATAAACGATTGCTGCCCAGTGAGGTGAAGGGACACTGGCGACAGCTGCGCAATCTGCCGGACAATGCTGTATTTAACTGCGCAGCGGACTCACATGTATATGACTTGTTTTCAGGAAAAAAGCTGCAGGGTAAAAAGGCTGGCAAATCGCAGAGCTTTGATATTCGTTTTAACCAACTGGAAGCGGCACTGCTATTATTGCTTCCCAGTCCGATCGCTGAGTTGAAAGTCGATAT
>JABSQK010000476.1 GCA_013215875.1 Lentisphaeria bacterium | reverse complement strand
TAAGTCATTGGCAATAATATGAAGTATATCGCTAATGTTATCCTGGGATGAACCAACCAATGCTAACTTGCTGCTGTAAGTTTGACTTGATTTAACAAAGCGGTCCAGGATCTTCACAACCTGCTGTGTTTTACCATTATTCACTTCCAGCAATTTGGCAATATTAAAACGTTCACTGCTATTCTTTTCAGCACCTTCTTCCACAGCGCTATGGCGATAAACGGGTTTTAGATCTTCTTCAATATAGAGATCTACCATTAATTGCCAAAATACGTCTTCAACAACAGGCTTTTGAAAGTAACTACTCCCCAATTCAAGACATTTTTCGATACACGGTAGATCACTGTAACCGGTGACAAAAATGATAGCGCCTTGGTAATTGCTCTGTTGAAAGTGCTGTGCAACCTCGAAGCCACCTTTGCCGGGCATACTAACATCTAAAATCACACAATCAAAATCATTACCACTCATAAGCGCCAAGGCCTCGTCACCATTGGTGGCATGGGTGATATCGAAGGGATAGTCTTCTAACATCATACTAATGACCTCGCGCGTGAGATCATCATCGTCAGCCAGCAAGATGTTTTTCCGAGCAAGCGCTTGCATACTCTTATGGAATTCTCTATTAGCACTAGATTCTCGATGGGTGAGGGGTACTGGAACCGACGTTACCATTTCCACTCCAGACAATTCTCCTGTGTAAATCGATACAGCAAAAGTACTGCCTTCGCCAAACACACTTTCGACAGTAATCTCGCCGCCGAGCGCTTGGGCCAATTCCGTTGAAACATACAGACCCAAGCCTGTACCACCATATTCTCGTGTTACAGATTTATCGGCTTGTTCGAAAGGCCTAAATAACTTTCCGATCTGTTCTGGCGTAAGCCCAATGCCGGTGTCACAAACGGCGAAGGTGATTTTTTCATTATCGAGATAAACTTTGATAGTAATGGCACCACTGTCAGTAAATTTGATTGCATTGCTACAAAGATTAAGAAGAATTTGCTTTAATCGCGTGGGGTCAGTCCTAATAATTTTAGGCAGTGGAAATGCAAATTCTCTATTAAAGGCAAGACCTTTTTGTTCTGCCAAAATCAAACTGGTGTCTTCCACCTCTCTAATAAGCTCAATTGGATTGACATCCATCAGTTCAATCGTGAGTTTCTGTGCTTCTATTTTAGAAAGATCCAGTATATCGTCTATCAGGTTTAACAACTTCCGTCCACTTCGATCGATAACACTCGCGGCATCCAGTCTCTTTTGACTACTGGCACTACGGTCCTTGGCGACGCTCGAATACCCTATAATGGCAGTAAGAGGGCCTCTTAGTTCATGGCTCATACTGGCAAAGAATTGGCTTTTAGCAGTGTTTTTTGCATCACTAATTTCCCGCGCTTGCTCGGCCCGCTCTTTTAGTTTTCTCTCGGCAATATCAGTCACCAAACCTTCCGACATAATATGCTTGCCGGCTTTATCGTAAATGGCATGCAAAGAAAATAAAATCCATAGCT
>JABSQK010000475.1 GCA_013215875.1 Lentisphaeria bacterium | reverse complement strand
TACAGGCAGGCCTTGGTGGACGAGCCGTGACGATTTCCTACCTTGTCACACTCTATCGGATGCTTGTCGATATTGGTAGTGGCAATGAGACCCGCAGCCATCAATGGCTTCAGAAATACAGCCGCTCAAATGCGTTTGTCATGGGAACACGTGGCGTGGAATTACCGGAGACGGACCAAAAATTTGATATCCCCATGACCCAGGAAAATATTGACTATATGACAGTTGTTGGTCGCGGTGGCCAAGGGCTGATGTTGTTGAATGATCTCTTTTCAGGCATACTTGCATTGAAGGGAAAGTATGCCAATGCAATGGCTGCTTATGGTGCTCTGCAGCGAGGTGGTGGTATCAGCCTAAATATTAAATATGGCGATGAATTGATACGTGACAATTCAGATATTGTTATTGCCAATACAATTGTTTCATTTAACGATGATATTTGTCTCGAAACAATGCTGCCACAATTAGCACCCGGCGGTACGTTAATTCTTGATGCAAATCCAGGGTCATTAGAAAAGTATGACAATATGGATCTCGATTGTCAGGTCATTATTATTCCTGCCAAAGCTGTTGCCCGCAAATTGTATGGAAATGCAGCACATACAAATCTTATAATGCTTGGCGCCATGTGTGCTCACCTTGGTATCGAAAGTGAAACAAAACTATTGGAGTTCATTAACAATTTACATGCCTTGCCAGCACTTGGTAAATACACAGGATTGCTGAGTAAAGAAAACAGTCGCCTATCTGTTTTAGCAGGATATAAATTATATCAGATTGATCGTCCAGGTAAATCCGTGCTTGTAGATGATCAAGGCATGCCAGATGAGGAGTTCACCGCATATCTCGCCTCACGAAAAGAGCAATTTATCAGTTCGGTCCTACCGACTAAGATCTTTAAGGCGCTTGATGATCCAAAACGTATGAAGCGACTAAAAGACTTTGCCGAAATGAAGCATAAGTTGTATCAGCTTATGTTCAGTTTCCATCCAATGGTTAATCAAATACAAAAAATGTATATTGGGTTGAATCAGAGCTCACCACTTTCGGCTGGCGACATGGCTTGCCCGGGTTGTGGACAAATTAATATATTCAGGACAGTCTTTAATTATTTTGACTTTTTGCAAAATAAAAAAGGCAAAATTTATGTCAGTGAACAAGATGGCTGTGGAACCGTATTCACGAGCCTAAACCGCATGTCGACATGGACGATTCCATACATTCGAATTGCCTTCGAAACGGCCCATGGCGTCGCTGCCGGTCTCGCCAATAATACAGACAAGGATGATCTCGTTGTATCAATCAGTGGAGATGGCGGTTTCATGCAGGGACTCCGTTCTGTAGAAGATGCACTGCATCAGCAAGATCCAATTTTTCATATTATCGTCGTCAATCAAAATTTGGGAAATACAGGGGGGCAGGCAACTGCGACTACCATGACTGGTGAAGAGACAAGTGAAGGGCATCGTTCAAAAAATGAACCATTAAATTTATTGCGCTACGCAGAAAAATACAATGTGGACTGTGCCCAGGCTAGTACGGTACATCTTTGGGATCTCTATGATAAAATTCGCTGGGGGCATCGAATCGTAAAAGAAGAGAAGCGGCCATTTATGCTCATGTTAAATTTTAGTTGCCTGCTTCAGGGAATGAATCTGGCAAAAAGTCTACCCGCTCAAAAAATGGCTCTGGACGGACATTTTATTAATCTGTATTCGATTCATTATATCAAACAAAAAAATCGTCAAGGTGAAGTTCTCTATTATAAAAAGAAATTAACCATCGACTGGTTCCCGATGACATATGGAAAATCTCAATGGAAGAAAAACTTAAAAGAATACTTTTCGACACAAAAGGTTGCATCCCATATCGTAGACGATCCTAAGGAACTGGATCATGTGTATTGGATCTTGCGGGGACGATGGCAGCGTTTGCGTCGGGAGATGGGCTATATGCGTTATTATCTTGCATTCGCCAAGAGTTTCTTTTCTATAAGCCGTCTAACAATGAATCGTTTAATATCGAAAAAAATACCAAAAGAGGCGGAGTGAATGAATCGCAAACCGAAGGTGCTTACTGCTGTCGCCCAATGCGATGGTCACGACGCATCAATTCAGTTGGTAAACCGCTATCTTAGAGAAGATGATATTGATGTTATTTATCTTGGGTTTAATAAATCTGCTAAGGATATTGTCCATGCGGCAATACAGGAAGATAGCGATGCAATTGCTATCAGCAGTTACAATGGCGGGCACATCTCATTTTTAAATGAAATCATCGATGAACTAGCACGCCAGAATTCCGCTAAACGTCTTTTATATATTGGTGGTGGTGGAACTATTTCCCTTGATGAAGCAGACTACCTGGAAGAGCATGGCGTGGATAAAGTATTTCGGCCGGGAATTTCAATGACTTATATTTGTGCTCGGATAAAAGACGATATTGATCATTTAACCCGTGAAAATCCGGGTGATTTTTCAAGCTATTTATCCAATATTATATATAATGGAATTCAAAGCCAAAATGGGATTGAGCGGAAAATAAAAGTAATTGGCTTAACCGGAAAAGGCGGATCCGGGAAAAGCACTTTAATGGATGAATTAATTTTTCTGTTTTTGCAAATGACAGATTTGCGAATTGGTATTATCAGTTCGGACCCTACCTTTAGCGATCGTCTGCGGATGAATTATCTGAATTCTGAAAATGGCCGGATTTTTATGCGAAGTTTTCAATCATCCGAAAATTATGGAGGGCTTTTTGAAGAATTAAGTGATGTAATTTCTGCCTTTGAAGAGTATGATTACGACCTGATTTTATTGGAATCTGCAGGGATTGGTCAGATGGATCAAAAAATTACTGACTATAGCGATTTATCGATCTATCTTATGACACCTGATTATGGTGCGGATAGTCAATTGCCTAAAGAAGCAATGCTCGACAAGGCTGATATTGTCATATTGAATAAAGCTGATATCGAGGGGGCAGAAACTCGCTTCCAGCGCATTAAAAAGTTTTTAAGCGGTCGAATAGAAGCACTCTACAAAGTTGAAGCGAGGTGTCATAACAGCCCATCAGTGAATGCTGTATTTCAAGAAATAACGAAGCAGTTGCATATCGAAACGAGCGCCAATAGATTGCTAGCACAAGAATCCTCCACCCATGATTTAATTCCTTTTTCACATCGTAATTATCTTGGCGACATTGTTAGCCACATTGAGTCTTATTATGAAACGACAGAGCTCGAAGTGGCAGACCTCCGCAAGTTTACTGAACGCCAGGATACAATCATGTCGAAGTGGCAGGACTTAAAGGATAGGCTTAGCTACAATGGTGATATTTCCGAATTAACAAACGATCCAGATGCTGAGGTCTTTCTTGAAGGGGATACTATTTTTAAGAATCTTGATGATCAATTAGTCCCATGTATGCGGCGTACACCAATAAAGACCTGGTTGCCAGTTATTGCATTGCCAAATTATGATGAAGCCGGATCAATTCATCGCTATTTTAGAAAGCAGAATATACCTGGCGAATTTCCATTTACCGAGGGTGCTTTTCACTATCGCCGTCGCCAACAGGATCCTGCCAGAATGTTTGCTGGACTGGGACTCGCAGAAGATACTAACAAACGCTTTTTCCTGCTCAATCAGGAAAACGATATCTTTCGAATAAGCACAGCCTTTGATGGACCCACACTATATGGTGTAGATAGCGATGAACCAGGGATTCTCCACAAGGTGGGTGAAGGTGGTGTTGCCATTGACAGTGTTGAGGACATGGAACGACTCTTCAACGGCATCGACTTAAAACAGGCCAGCGTCTCCATGACAATTAATGGGCCAGCACCAATTATTTATGCCATGTATATTCGTATGGCCTTAGATAGAGGCTACAAGATGGCGGATCTGCGCGGTACGGTTCAAGCAGATATCCTAAAAGAAGTACAAGCTCAAAATGAATGCATTTTCCCGATGCAAAATGCTATGAAATTATTAGGCGATATGATTGAGTATAGCATTGAGCGAATTCCTCATTTTTATCCGATTTCAATTAGTGGTTATCATATCGGCGAAGCTGGTGCAAACCCGATTCAAGAATTGGCCTATACACTGGCAAATGCTTTTACCTATATTGAATATCTCTCACACCGAGGGCTCGACCTTGACCAATTTGGTCCTCGTTTATCTTTCTTTTTTACATCTGGTACAGATATGGAATTTAATGTTTTGGGGCGCGTCGCCAGGCGCATATGGGCAATTGCCACATCACGACGCTATGCTGCTACCGACCGGACACAGCGTTTAAAATTTCATACACAAACATCCGGGCGTACATTGCTTGAAAAAGACCCATTGAATAATCTTATTCGTGTCACCATGCAAGCTGAAAGAGCCTTGCACAATAATAGTAATTCGTTGCATACAAATTCGTATAAAGAAGCGTATACAACACCGGACCATGATGATGCGATACTGGCACTCGCCTGCCAACAGATACCTTTGAAAGAAATGGGTGATTTTCATTATATCGAAAATCTGAGCCAAGGCGCATATGGCATTGACGTATTAACTGATCAGGTAGAAAAAGCCGTACTCGAAATCTTTTCTGAAATAGATCGCGAAGGTGGCGTATTAAAGGCAATCGAAAACGAATATTTCAGAACAGAGATTCATCGTTCATCACGGCAATATGAAAGTGACCTTCACGACGGAGTGCGAAAAGTAGTTGGATTAAATTATCTCAGAAATGAAGATGCACCTCTACCAAATGATCCATTGGTTCGAACAGCTCATGAAAAACAAGATATTCAAGTTGAGCATCTCACACAGTTCAAGAAATCCCATCGTACCGAATACCAGAAAAGCCTGGACGAATTACAAAATGTTATGCGTAATGATGGAAATATATTTGAAGAATTGCTAAATACAGTTCAAGTTTGTTCACTCGGACAAATCTGTAAATTATTCCATGAGGAATGGGGTTTCTTCAGACCTGGACGATAATCTCTAAATAGAAACAATCGTATTTATAAAGGAACTAGTATGAGGTATATCAGTTTATTTAATCACTCAGACGATTTATGTGATGGAATCTGTTTGTCTGAAACATCGATTCCAAAACCTGCCTCAAATGAGATACATGTTAGAACCCTGGCTTCACCAATCAATCCTGCTGATATCAATGTCATTGAGGGCACTTACCCGATATTGCCTTCGTTGCCAGCTGTGCCAGGCAATGAAGGAGTTGCTGAAGTGATTGACCCCGGCGATCAAAATGAAATACAAAAGGGTGATATAGTTATCGCTGCAAATGTACCTGGCTGGTGGTCTGAGCATCGTATTATTCCTGCCGACAAGGTTTACCGTCTGCCACCTTCTATTGATCATTTCCAAGCTGCATGTCTATCGGTAAACCCTGCAACCGCATGGCGTTTGATTCACGACTTTGTTCAATTGAAGCCAGGTGATTGGATTGTTATCAATGCAGCAAATTCTGCACTGGGACAATCCCTTAATCAAATCGCCCGTGCTCTGGATCTAAAGGTAGTCAACCTGGCTCGGCGACCATCACTGGTTCATGGTAGTGATACTGTCTTTGATGATGATGATAGCGCAATACAGCAAGCAAAAAGCTGTCTTAACGGAGCAAGTATTAAGCTCGCTATAAATCAAGTGGGTGGTCAGAGTTCTCGGCGCTTAATGAAGTTGCTCAGCCCTAATGGAACCATGGTCACAGTTGGTGCCATGAGTAAAGAACCGATTACTGTTAGCGGTGGGCAACTCATATTCAAAAATCTTATTCTCTGCGGTTTTTGGATCACAAAATGGCTCGACAATGCCCCCCGCATTGATATAGAAAAGATGTATGATTCCCTAGCTGATTTAATGATAAAAAAAGAACTCGAGATTTCGATTGATTCGTCATACCCACTGGAAGACTACCAATCAGCAATCCAGCATGCAAAACGTAGTCGTAAAGGAAAGGTCATACTTACTTTTTAGCAGTTATTTTTCTTGCTTCTTCCAGCTATGTTAATGCAGTAGCCATACCGTCTTTTGAATTTATGTATTTTTTATGTGTGTCGAGATAATAGTGCTTGTATAATTGATCAATTTCTTCCGGGCTCATAAACAATTCTGAAAAATCCGCCTGAACTGGATCGAATGTTAATGCGGCCGCTTTAATAAAATGCGCAATTAAGACTCTTGGGTCTTCATCACCCACTGAAATACGTATGGTCGTCGGAGCAATACCTGCATCTTTTAATGCATCATCAGATAATTCCGAATGGCTGGTAAAGGCTGGGCAAAGGATCACAGTATTGACTTGCCCTAAGCTTACCTGAAGACCAAAGGCAGGTTCGAGCGAATCAAAAAAGCGTTTAAATATTTCGCTTTTTATAGGGTTTGTATCATTTTCAAAATCGATTGTAAATAATGGTGCAGCAAGTCCAAGAAATAGTGTCTTTTGAGCAATCTCATGATTATCACTACGCTCTAGTATTGAGCAGTGGACATTGATACTTGGGTGATGATCCAGAACAGTGGCTAAAACTGCAGTATTAATACATTTATTTAGCATTCTCATATCAAGCGTTCGAATTCCATTAAGCACTTCAAACGCCTTTGTGGAATCAAGAAAAGAGCCTTTTATATAATATACATTCCAAAATAAAGTCTGATCCCAATTGATTATTTCATCTTCACCCAGATAATTGGTGATTGTTATTTGTTCACCCTTTGGTAGAAACATTCGTTCATTACGACCAATGACGACACCTGCTGTTGTTGTTCCGGTTCCCACCAAGTCCTTGGTATAAGAATGGATCACATAATCAGGACGCTCAAGCGGGTCTCTAGCTTTTAGGGTGGCATGCAAAAATGGTGTAGCTATGGTGGAATCACATATAACAGTCAGGCCATGATTATGCGCGACACGACTAATACCAGCGACATCTATCACATAGCCATGAGGGTTTGCTGGTGATTCTAAAAATACATAAATTTTCCTACCCTGTTTCAGCGCTTCTTCATGATTCGCTAAACAGTTATCGAGACAGGTCTGGAATTTTTCAACGCAATACCCATCATACCATTCCAAGGAAATATTGAGATTGCTTTTTTTTGCATACCAATCATGTAGGAGTTGATAAGTACCTCCATAAATATTGCGACTTGAAATGACAATATCTTGATAGCCAATTAAATGGCTAAACAGTGCATCGATCGCAGCCATTCCCGAATTAAAATTCCAGGCCAAATAGTCTGAAGCTAATGGACCAGCTTCTATGTCAACGATATGATTAGCCAATGCAATAGATGTTGGGTTCATCAGCCGTGAATATATTTCGAGCATTGGTTCTTTGCCCTGAAAAGCATCGTCGATCCATTCTGTACAGGCATACAAATAAGTTGCCGTTTTTGTAATCACAGGATTCGCGCTAAAAATCGCCGTAATATTATCAAATAGCGGATAAGGTCCTTTGCTGTAATGTGTTGTTTGCTGGGTGACTACGGATTGATAGCTTTTGCGCAACGGAACTTGAAGTTCATCGAGAATTTTTGCTAATTGAAAACAAATAAATCGTTTGGCATTAAAATAAGCAATGCGATCTTTTCGATCCAGGTTTACCAGGAAATCAGTACTCGTTTGCCACAGTTGATGCAAGCTCATATTTGTCTGATAAATATACCCACAGAGTTCTTTAAGAGATTCACCCATTTCGCTTTTAAGGTCAATGGAGAAATGTTTTAATTGTTCATCAACCAGCTCATCGACTGTAAGTGCTGTGCTCGTTTTCCGAAGCGGACTTAAACGTTTCGCATGATAAAAATTGTTTGTCATACGACCCCTACTACCGTATCAGGCCAGGAATTATCTTTCCCCGGACAGCTATCGAGCTGCGATTCGTAATAGACCTGAATACCATCATTGAGGATTGCTTCTGCGCCAGAAAGAAACCTGGAACTATCAAACCAGGGCTCGAGAAAATTTTCAAGCAATTCATCAATTGTTGCCTGTGAATGGTGTTGTTCCTCTTTATCGTGATACATAAGATAGCCCAGGTTGATTGGCTCGTCGAGTGAGTCATTGAGTATATACATGCCGCTTATCCAGGGTTTCCACAGACCATTTGCGGCCCAGTTTTCGATTCCAAATGATGCACCTGATGAGATATTCGGATCGATATGAGCATAATATTTTAGTGTCGATTCGACAAACTTCTTCGTACCAGGCAGGGCCAGCCAAATTTTTCCGATATCAGCAAATTCAAGATTTAATCCTGTCGCCATATGCCGTAACCAGGTAAAGTGGTTCGTCTTGTTTTTCCATTGTCCAGACAGCTCACCTTCAAAGCCATGAGCATAGGGAACCCCTTCTTCATTGAGCAGTAATTTCAGGCGTTCATCATAGGCCTCCACAGTCGGAGCATTTGCTATCAGTTGCGCCTGTGCCACATTGAATTGAACCGCAAAGACAGAGAATTGCTGCACTTCATGGCGCGCTTGTTCAAAACTGACCCCTGCAGAAAAACGGGCCAGGTAGCGATTATTCGAAACGATGGGATGACAAATTACCCGTTTACAGGCTTCAACAAGTAGCGCCTGGAATTCATGGCCTTTTGCTTCGCTTAATGTCTCTTTTTCGACCAGCGCATTTAATTTTTTCAAGGAAAGATTTGCTTGATTCATATATAGTTTCAGATGATCTGGAATCGTCTTTCCATCTATGATTCCTTCCTGTTTAAGTAGATCATAAGACATCGTTTCCAACGGTAATTCTATTAACATAATACTCTCCTTTATTTAACTAATGGTCACCCCAACTTTCGCTATAGCCCTGGTCAGCAAGTTGCCAGGCATACTCGCTAATCTGCATTTCTTCAAAATATGTATCCAGCATGACTGCCAGACGGTCCATCATTTGCCCTCTTGATTTAAGTGAGTTTTCTGCAGCCTTTCCATGCGGGCTGTGTGGCAATGCTCCAGGGTGGAAGGTAATTGAACCTTCGCGCACAATTCCCTTGCGTGCACCATAATTGGCATTGCAGAAAAACATTATTTCATCACTATCCACATTAAAATGTGCATAAGGTGCTGGAACATTCTTTGGATGCCATCCGGCAGGTTGTGGAACGAATGAGCAAAGTGAAAAGCCATTACAGGGGACATTACCTGTTTGAAACGTCTGGTGCATTGGTGGCGACGAATGCGTGGACTTGGCAATACCATGATGGTTTTTTATATCAAATCGAAATGGGTATAGTGCGCCTTCCCAGCCCAATAAATCAAATGGATGGTGCCCTAGACTTATTTCACTTACTTGGCCATTATTTGATTGGCAATAAATTTTATAGTCGCCTGTTTCATCCATGGGCTCTGTGAAATCAGGCACATCTATATTGCTTTCCACAATGGGTGCGCTTAAATGAGCCTGTCCACTG
>JABSQK010000474.1 GCA_013215875.1 Lentisphaeria bacterium | reverse complement strand
CGTGTGCTCCAGATATCCGTGAAAGCTGAGAAGCGATTTGACCAATAATACCCATGCCAGCGATAACGACATGATGACCTAAACCGACTCCACCCCTTCTTACACAATGCATCCCTGTCGCGGCCAAATGTGAAAAAGCTGCCTGTGAATAATCAATATTTCCGGGTATTGCAATACATAAGTTCTTTGGTACGACAACATGAGTTGAGTGCAAGGCCGTGCCACCCATACAAGCGACACGATCACCTGGCTCAAAATGAGTACATCCCTTACCCACTTCAAGAACAACACCAGCATTTCCATATCCAAATTTCCTCATGGGAGCACTAGGATTAGGACTTTTCCGGGCATTCATCAAACCATAGGCAATTTCAGTACCAGGGCTAATAAGGGAGCGCTCAACCTGAACCAGGACATGGTTATCATTTAATTCAGGGATAGGTTCTTCGATAATATGTAATTCACCTCTACCATCGGCAGCTAAACAGCGGCGACTTTTAATCATTCAATATTCTCCAAATTTCCAATTGTAAACATAGCTATCACGTGATAGTATTCTAAAGAGTTTTTAAAGAATTGCAAGCGGAAGCTTGTATGTTTTAGAAAGATCGGGGAAATTACTGACAAGATCAGGCTCAATTCATAATTATATTCCGCATATAAAAGGAGAAAGTAATGCTAAGTTTCAAACCAAATCAAACCCTTGCCTTTGACGGCGACAGCATAACCTGCCATAGATCAAAACCATGCTTAGACCAGTGGCCTTGGTTGCGGATGTCAAATAATAATCGCTCTTGGGGTGATGTCTTAGCTGAATTGCTGTTTTGCTGGAGACCAGAATTAAATTTAAAATTTAGAACACCAGCCGTTGGCGGGTCAACCTGCCGAGATGTTGCCGGTCGCTTCCAAGAAATGATAGAGCCCATTAAGCCAGATTGGGCCTTCATGACTTTAGCTACCAATGATGCTTCTACCAAAATCCCTGTCACGGAATTTAAAAACTTAATGAAAGACTATGCTGAAAAGATTTCAACGTGGAATGGGCAACTTGTTTTTTTAAGCAACTTTAAAATTTGCCCAAATGCAAATGAATTCACCAAAGAAAGCATACCCACTCAGGCACCCTATTTTGAAGCACACCTAGAGTTGGCATCCGAATTAAATAATGTTTACACCATAGATGTAGGAAGTGGACTTTTAGAGAAATCCTTGGTTTTGTATGACCAATATGTTGGTCATGATATTTATAGTGATGGCACCCATCTGTCTAGTGTGGGCTCAACAATTGTTGCAGGTGAAGTCCTTAAAGCCTTTGGGGGGATTTAAATCGACAAGAGGACATTATGTTTAGTGATCAAACAAATATACAAGCCAGGTAGGATGAAAAACAGTCACGGAGCTCGTCAAAACTCTTTGTTCAGATTTTCCATAAGGTCGTCGGCGCTTATAACTTTTTCCTGTGTTTCTGACATAGTTTACTCCATTCTTGTTTGAAAGATTGTTTTGTTCCAGTACCGTCATTTTTAAACTTCCACTTCAATTGTTATTGGCGTACTTGCTGACGCGAATGTGGGAATTTTCGCTTCGAGTCCTAGTTGAGAAACCCACCCCGTGTATTGCTCCAAATTAAAGGGGCGTGGTCCTGCCAGATAATGGTTGTGACCCGCCGATGCGCCATGTATCTGCCATTTCAGCAGGTACATATCGCAAATCGGTGAGTGGGGAACTTCACCGACTTCGACTCGACCATTCGCGGGAACGGTCAGGGTTTTAGTCAAAAGCGTATTTGATTCCTCGACTGACTCAATAAATACATCTATTTTGGCATCTCGAAGTGTATCATTGACAGCAATGACTTTGTGTCGTCCATTTTCGGCTTCGTCTACCATGACACATACATCTTGCTGAACTCGCTTGATGTAAGCGTAGGCCAGCTTGGGGCGGTTGTAATAGTCGACCACCGCGTCGGAAATCAACGGCCAGCCATCACGGATATTCCACCAGAGGATACCAGTGCGCCGCCATTTAGCCATTCGAAATCGTTCAATGAAGAATTTCTTGGCCTCAGCCTGGCTTATTTGGGAAGCCCGTAAAAACGACTCCAACTCGCTCGGTTGCTCGTTGAATAAATACGTGACCTGCTTCGCCATCAGTCGGATTCGACTGTCATGTCGCGAATCATCTGGAAAGCTGGCCACCGATTTAGCCCGCCATTGTGAGTCGATCTTACCATTCTCCTCAAAAGGCCACAGGTGCTCCGGTTCAATCATCTGTTCAAGCGAATCCAGGCAGGGCGCGCCGTGGTAGCCGATTTCACTGACAAAATGACAGGGTGAGTTCATGTAGAAAGACCCTTTGAAATCGTCGCGAGGCCCCCAGAGGTGATCTTCGGGAAGTTCCATCATATTGTTTCCCCGTTCGAAGAGCTTTTGACTCACGTAGGGTGAGCTGGGCAGATAAGATCGGAGTGGATCCAGGCGTCTTAACACCTCTGGCAATATTTCACGACTGATGCGTTCGTCATTCGGATTGAGTTTCGAATGCATTGGAGACCAGCGATGCGTAACATCGTTTTCATTGTTTCCACTCCAAAGTGCCATACTGGCATGATGACGCAAGCGTTTAACTACGATTTCAGCTTCCTCGCGCACCTGCTCCAGAAAGTCTTGTGTCTGTGGGTAGAGGGCGCAACCGAACATGAAGTCATGCCAAATCATGAGTCCCAGTTCATCGCATCGCTCGTAAAACGCATCCGTTTCGTAAACACCACCACCCCAGATTCTTATCATATTGCAGTTCAAGTCTGCCGTCATCGAAAGCATCGCATCGAGATGCTGGTTATCTCTACCGTGTAAAGCGTCCAGTGGAACATGATTCGTTCCTTTGATAAATACCTTTTCACCATTGACGATGAAGACGAACTCTCCAGGATCTTCTTCTGTTGTTATTTCAGAAAAGATCAATTCAACCGTACGAATACCGATCGTTTGCTGGTGCTCTGCTATGATCACGTCATGAGGGTCAAACAGTTCAAGATGGAGCTTGTATAGCTTGGCATCTCCCATTCCTCTTGGCCACCAGAAATCGATATCTTCCAGATAGAGCGTATGATGAGCCGAACAAGTGAAGATGGACTCTTTCTTGATTTCCTTGCGACTCCCTAGATCATCTACGAGAGAGAAGCCCAGCTTCCATCCATTTAAATTGATATCTGGCACGACGAAGTCCGAGAAAACCGATACTTCTGCGCTGTGTTTTTTGAGATCGACCGACAGTGTCTGGGCATATACCTGGCGCCAGTGAGCGGCCGGTACGGTTTTCAGATAAACCGGCCTCCACAATCCGGCGGAAACGATGCGTGGCAAGATATCCCAACCATACATATGGGCAGCCTTTCGTATCGCAGCTCGTTCGCTGTATTCGCAGATCTTTTCGCATATTTCGCCTTCTCTCTTGCGACCCTCCACGACCACTGGATCGATTCTCACGACCAACTCGTTTTCCTCACCTTGTCGAATCATATTTCCGACCTCAAACGAGTGGGGGATGAGCATATTGCGGGTCTTGCCTAGCGAATGACCATTGAGGAACACTTCAGCAACCGTGTCGATACCTTCGAAAACAAGTTGTAATTTTTCCGATGGTTTGAGTTCAGGCGCTTTGAAGGGTTTGCGAAAGAACCAGCGATGCCCTTCGTATTCAATGGATTGATACGCTCCTTCTCCAATTTCGAGTGGTTTGAGTAAACCTGCTTCGACCAGATCGACTTCCACATTACCAGGTACCTGTGCTGGAATATTGACCGTGGCCCCTTTATCCAGTTCAGTGGCGGATTCCGGCATCGCCAGGTGCGGGCCACCGATAAGTTCCCATTCTCCATCTAGGGAATGCCGATGACTTGCACCGTGAACAGTACCAATGGAACCATCGTCACCGCAACCTGCTATGCCCATCCTTACCTTATCCATTTTGTTCCCATCCTTATAGAAATTAATTTAGTTATTTTAACCTACTGAATGTAAGAGGATTCTAATCGCTTACAATGCGAATTTGCAACGTTCTGTCCTAGTCTAGTAGCCTAATTGATATTATGGTTTGCTAATTCCACTGGCCTCAAGAGCTATAGTTTGGAATTGATTATTTTCATATTTAAATTCAACGGCCCTCGCCTCTGAATGACTAACATAGATTTCTTCAATCTTGCCTTCATTATACAATACGCCACAACCATTACTTATTCCCAGAAATGGCCATGTATCAACTTTGGATATTAAGCTCTCGGGTGCATTTTCAAATACATTATCGGGTTCATAATGAGGACAGCAACATCCATTTATCAAACCAAGTCCTGGCTCAAGCACAATTCGTTCAGCCCAAGAATCGGTTACCATAGAATCGAACCAACATATTCCTCCAGCACTCCAACCGGCTAATAACTTTCCTTGAAGATTTGCACGTATAAGTGCTTGATCCATTCCCCACTCCCGCCAGACACCCAACATCGACTTTACATTGCCTCCAGTGACAAAAAATGCATCATTGTTTTCAATGAATGCCTCTAAGGGAGAATTTTTCTTAAAAAATGAATAAACCTCTGTAGTACAAGAAAAAGGAGAAAATGCATTTTGAATTTTCTCAATGGAAGCTGAATCATCACCACTGGCTGTGGTAAGAATCCCGATACTCGGATTAGACTTTCCTATCAGACTAATAGTGACGTCCAAAAGGGCTTGGTCACGTCCGTAATCATACCCACCTATTGCAAAAATTTGTCCCATATTAATTCGGCGGATCAATGTTTATGCCAACATTTGAACCCGTCCATGCTAAAACATCGGCATAAGAATTAACGGTAGCTTCAACTAAGCCTTCAGAATTCACACTTGAGCGTGGGTCAGCTGTTAACTTCTTAAGCATTGCTTGGTCCTCAATGTCCATGGTTATCGTTAATGGCAAACCGGGCTCATATGGCTTAAACTCATTTTTTTCTATCTTAGCAATAGTTTCAATTAGTTTGTCTTTGGTTATAGCCCTGCCTTCTTCAGGGCTAGGTCCTTTGCATCTGTCATAATCTACGGACTGCTTAACCTCTGCTGTTACTATCCAAGGAAACAACCTTTTTGCCTCAGCCATGGCAACATTATCGCCTTGGGCCATAACATAGGGTACACCCCAATATGCGGCAAATGTTGACTCAATAGCCATTTCACCCACCTCTACGCCATTGAATTTCACATGACGCCAGGTAAGAAAATTTGAATGTGGCAAAAATGAATTAGGCGTACCATACATGCTGTGGTGCCCCATCGTTAAAAAACCGTCAACTTTTTCATCCAATCCTGGCATCCATTGAAATTTACCATTATATTCGCCTCGTGGATTAACATAGGTAATGCGATCATCCTTCAACATTTGATCCATTATAATATTACCACCGCCACCATGAGTATCACATATAATTAAGTCATCGACACCATTCTCGAGTGCAGTTATGCTGGCGGCATTGATATCAGCGACTAGTAATTCTCGTCCTTCTTTGTAATCTTCATCCGTGGATCTCTCTTCCCAATGCCAAGTTTGTTCACGGCGAAAAAGTCCGCTGACACCTTCCATATCCCATAACATAAATAATTTCATGTGTCCCTCCTGTTAATAAAAAAATCCGTGTTCATCATTCAAAGGCATCATCTTATCGCTAATTAAGTGCCCGAATAAAAATTGATCCAGTTGCATCATTTAGGTGTACGTTGGAAGGAAATAAAGATAGCTAGCGTTGCCTTATAAAGTGCGTTCGCCATATTTAAATCCCAAAGTATAGTCTAAAATTAACGGCTCAATTGCTAGGGTATCACGTGATACCAAATATGTCAATTGCAATTGGGCAATACTGTCCTCCAACAGATCAACAACCTATCTGATCAGTGAAGTTTATGAGGCAATTTATGTAATATCATTTAATGGATCAGTCAAACGATAGGGTGCCTTTCCCCAATTAAGCAATGAAGGAAAAATAAGTCCACCGGCTGAACGGCAAATGCCCCCATCTTCAACAAGTTTACGTATTGCCTTCTGCAAAGACGTTTTGGTTATTGCCGCCATTACATCAACCTTAGAGTCACCAAAAACAATATAGTAGGTCTGTTTTTCATTCGCGAATTTTAACGGAATCAAATAGTGTTCCATGAGAAATTTTACGACGTTAGATTCGCTATGCATATATTTGCTTAATTGGTAATCGAGTAACCATGATCCACAAGTAAATGCTTTGAAAGGATAGGGTTGGACCGTTTTATAAAATTTTTTAGCCTGCATAAAGGAATCGCCACAATCGGCGTACGTCATTGAGCCATCAGCAGGTATATGTACCTTAATAACAGGGTCCCCATTTTTTAATGCCCGCGACCATTCCTTTTTACACAGGGAAACTCTTTTGTTAACGGCGTACCCATTTTGACTAATTGGAAATCCTGAAAACTCTAGCTGAGTTTCAGTAAGAGTAGCTCGCCAATTCTTGCTCGCATCGGTATGTCCATTGGCATCTTCCCATTGACCATCTTCACGAAAAACCACGCCATCATGGGCCAAAACAATAACTGTATTTTTCTTTTTATGAATATAAGCTTCAAACTCGAAATCATATATTCCCTGCTCAAACTGTAGACGACCGATTCGGTAAATTTCTTCTCGTAAATGACGACTTATCCATCCCATACAGGTAAGTCCCCAAAACCCGTTTTGACTGTAATAGTCATCCATCCATATTTTAATGTCTCGAAGTGTATCGATGGTTATTTGAGAGGATATATTTTTTGCTTCATGTCGATTCTTTAAATATGGGCAACCCGCCAGCATAAAGTAGGCATATACCATATTGCCATGCGGGATATGACTATCCTTGAAATGAGGCAAAGACGACATCTTAGACAAACCTTCGCATTCCTGTGTAAAACATCGACGGATGATATTTCCAAGCCAAACAATCAATGCATCCGATTCCATTAAAAGGCTAACGTTATCAAACACGGCACTACATGCAGATTCATCAAATCCAAGGGATTGAGTCCACTTTTTTAGGAACGGAGCTTGTATATAGGGTTCAATCAATTGTCGGTTGGCTCCGACATCGAGGTCTAAATCGTTGAGCCAAAACGCGTCAAATGAGTCAAACCCAAGAGCTGCCTGTAATTGTTCGACATTCATAATTTTGTTTCAAATTATTTTTGAAGTTCTGCTGAGAAATAATAATTTCTAAAATCAGTATTCGTTTTTACACATCCGTCTAGTCTTCCAGGGGCGTTCCACAAGGAGTACTTTTTTATTGAAAATTTACAAAATCAGGATTTCTGTCTCGTGAACAACATAAAAGAATTTAATTTTAAGATTGGATTAGAATGGAGTGTCTCCAAACCAAAATTCACGGTCCCAAACAGGCCAGTTAATAGCTGGCCAGTTAAATGGATTATCCCGCTTATATTCTCCGTGGCCATCAACATATAATGTATTTACTCCACCAAGGTGATGATTGCGTACTTGGTAGCCATTTCCGCCTTTGGTTATTCCAGCCAATATTGTGCTGCCAGTGCCCAACCCCCATACAAAGAAATCATTAATAACGCCGGCATGTATATAAAGTTCATATAGATAAAGGCCTCCGCTGGGGGTTTTTACTCTTGTCAGTTTGGGAGCAAATCCCAAATCAGTAGCATCTAATGTAGGTTCTGCTTTGCCCATTGCATAATTTATTGAGTGGGTATTTCCAAACTCATCACTCGAGTAGGTTTTGGGATCAACCGTACAATGGAAAATTGTATCAAGCCGTCGCCCGTCACCATAATTACCCCAAGGCGTATTACCAACATACGATGCCCATTCATCAGACCCTCTATAAGGTGGTAAAGTCCCTGGATACGCATAAGTCCACAAGCCCATAGCCTCTGTTTCACTCTGTGAATCTCTGCGGCCATACCAGTCACTATAAAAACCAGTATGGTATGTGACCACTGGTCCATAACCATCCAAATCATCCATATACATGTGAACTGCAACTCCTACTTGCTTGAATCGGGCTAAACACACCACTGACTTTGCCTGTTGTTTTGCACGACTCAAAGCGGGTAGAAGCATACTAGCTAGTATCGCAATGATAGCAATCACAACAAGTAATTCTATTAAGGTGAATCTTTTTACCATGATTAGGATTCCTTTATTTAGAATTAAAAATTATTTTTACTTATTGAAATCTATCTCGAAATAGATTGACTTCAAATACTTAAATATTACCATCGAAAAAATCTATAAGGGTCGTCCCAAACAATTGGCTTATCTAGATATACAGAGCTCAACCAGGGTGTATTGTCTTGTGGTTTATTTGTCACTCGTGCCGCAATCGGCGTAATTGCATCAACACCTGCATTACCTAATAATCGAACTATGGCGTAGCTTGATCGACGAAATACGCGACGTGTGTTAAACTGCTTCAAATTAAATTGCCAAGGAACAACTTGGCAAAGCACCAAATTCCCTTTATTCGATACGGCTAAAGCGCCCTTGCCTTTTGGATTTAACCCCGACACAACAAGATTCAATATTCTGGGTTCTCGCAGATGTAACTCACCTGGCCCAATACCCGCTAGCATTGTCCCAAATTTACTAGGTGCGAACGTCGAATTTATATACTCAGCTGCTTTCAATTTGATTGGATTAGAAGACAATTGATTCAATTCAACCTGGCTTAATCCAATACCAATTACTTTTCCACCTGAATTTACCCACGTCTTTAGTTTTGGTTTTATAGCTCCTGAACTTTTTGGTCCCAAAACCAGAACATCATTCTTGGCTAAAGCCTGTCCTTTATATGATGTGACTTTATAGCCTGCAGCCTTCAAATGATTTAATCCTGCTGCTTCTCCGGCATAATAACAGTTATTACTTGGCCCAGGCTTCCAGTTGGATACGTAGCTAATCAGATTCCGCGTGATGGCCATCGCAGCTGCGTCGGTTTTATCCCGACCAGACAGATCCAACTGATTAAAGATGATAATCCCCTTGCCCTCTTTGTATTCCAATAAAGGACTATATTGCAAAGAAAATCCACCATCAACAATTGATGTAAAATTTCCTTTTTGGGGTTTTTCAATAATCACACTAGCAACAGTTCCACGAGTACCACAACGAAAAACACGTGTAACATCTAAGCCATTGCGCTTTTGCAATCCTTCCATATTACCTTTTGTAAAAAACCCAGTACGTCGTGGTGCCAAAAGAGATGATGACCCCCTCCAATTGTTTAAATGTTTATCACTAAGGCCCTTAAGGATCGGATGTGCCGCCACCCTGGTAAATACGCGTCGCAGACCATATTCTTGTATCCGAAATCCAAATCGTTTTTCTAAAACCTCAGGCCCCTGTTCCATCAAAATAACCTTGATTCCCTTTGAAAGATTAGTAAGGTCTGGGCCAGGGCCAGCAACATTAAGCGCCTGTTTGCCGATTATCACACAGTCATACCCATTTAAACTAGATTTGGCTTGGATCGATTTATAGGGGATGCGTAACTGTTTCAACACGGTCGCTGTCTCTCCCTTTGGATCGAACAATGCTATTTTTGACTTAACTGTTTTGGGCTTTGGCAACACATGCAGATCGAAATTATCTGTTTTTTTGATTTTTCCAAATTTTGCAAGTAATTTCAATTTTAATGTTTTCGCTCGGGTCTTAGGTGGAACTACGACATTAACTTCAACGTATTTCAAAGTACCAGTTTTAAGGCTAAAAGAATCCTTACTCGTTTTTCCTAATCCATTTTGAAACTCGTAGCTGACTGTTTGAGTTACTCTTGAATTGTTAAAGAAAACCAGTTGCTTATTAATTGTTTTACCTGCCTGAATATTGTGCCATTTTTCGGTCGGAGAACCCTTTTCGCCACCGATAAAAGCAAGCAATGGTCCGTTGTTGTCAATCACTGCTTGACCAGCAGAAGTAGGCTTCCAATCTTTTCGACTATTTGCAAGATCAAATCTCATGTAAAAATCTTTGATGAAATCG
Source organism: Lentisphaeria bacterium (assembly GCA_013215875.1). GTDB lineage: Bacteria > Verrucomicrobiota > Lentisphaeria > JABSQK01 > JABSQK01 > JABSQK01. The sequence continues at coordinate 2,376 of JABSQK010000474.1, read as the reverse complement.
GGGCTAAATCCAGGACGCTGAATCTTTTCCCAGTCGGTTTTGAATTTTATACTTTCTGGGCGTTTGTTAGTAACCCAGTGATCTCCCAATGACCATAAGCAAAATGCGCTAACCCCCAGCATTCGAAAAGACCTAAGATTATCCTCGATATACATTCGTTGAACGTCTTGTCGGTTGTCAAATTTTGTGTATGCATTGCCACCAAGTGCCCCTGGGTATGACCACCGTCGCCAACCTTCTTGGGTTTTAAACTGCTTCGCTTCCCATTTTAAAACTTTAGCTTCATGAGCTGAAATATCATATGCACTGTCACCAACAAACTGTGCACTCCATTCAGCGTTGCATAACTCCCAAGGTACATTTGCACTCCCAAAGTTACGCTTTCCCTTGTACCACCCACGATACATGCTAAAGCTCCAACTAAGTGGAATGCCGTACTCTACTAGAAAAATAGGAATATTGCTTTTTTCTGACCAAGTCGCAAACCAATCGGAACGTTCCTGAATGGGAGCCATATTTAAATAATTATTGCTTGTATGCATCCCCTCGGCTGTTCCACCTGCATGATGGTAGATGATTCTTGTCGTGTCCAATTTACGTACCAGAGATGATGCCTTATACCCCACCTTTGCATTATTAGTTGCCCAACCTCCGCGATATTTAGCACCATCTCCATTCATTGCGTCAGGATTCATATCATTGTGATAGCCAAGTGCATTGTGGTTCATCGAATAAAAAACAACGGAAGGATGATTTTGAGCAGACTTTACATAATACGAAATTAATTTTTTATATGCCGAAACCTCCTTTTTATCGTTCCAATTGTAATGGCGTGATTGTTGTAGTGCCAATGCCATCAACATGCCAGAATCATCACAGGCACGGAATAATTCCGAATTACTAAAATGGGCCCCAGGATTACTGTCATAGTTGTGGGAATAGATCAAATTAATTCCCACAGCTTGTTTACGCTTAAGGCTCTCTAGAGCCCCGGGGTAGCTTGAGTGGTAGGTTCCAAGCAGATTTAAATCTACCGGCATCGCCGATAAAAGTATTCGACTACCATTCAAATAGAAATCTTTCCCTTTTGACTTAAATTCTCGAAAGCCAAATGTCTCGGACAATGGGGCATCGATTGTTTTTCCTTCTGAGGTTTTCAATTCAGATTCAAGTGTCAATAAATTTTGAGGCGTGTTTAAGTCCCACAATTTTTTGGGTTTCCATTTTTTAGTAACAACATAAAGGCTCTCTTTGATGTCTGAGCTACCAAATTTCTTGCTTAAAAATGTTTTAATGATTTTCCCATGGTCTTTCACGACAATTTTGATTTGGTATTTTTTGGCCGCTTTCAAATTTTTGAGGGTATATCGAATCGTGATCTTCCCAGCATCAACCAACGTTTCAATTTTTGTATTATTGATAGTTTCAATTTTAGGCCGCGATACTAAGAAGACATCGCCACATAATCCTCGACGAAGTATATTGCCCTTCACCGTTTTCTCTGAGGCCGAATCGTTGAAATTAGCCATCACTGCCTTTAATGGTAGAGCACGCATATACACGGAAAGTTTATGGTTTTTTCCTGGTTTCACAAATTTTGAAATGTCGCATTCTCCTGCGGGAAACTGAATAGCCCCAGCTTTCTTTCCGTCTATATAAATTGCCGCGAAAGAATTAACCATCTCTGCTGTAATTAGTATTCGACGCCCTTTCCATGAAGCAGGCACCTTAAACTCTCGCTGATACCAAGCTTTGTCCAGATTTCTCATGTCAGTATTTTTCCAGCTTGAATGGGGATAGAGAGTTTGAGTTTCTTTGAAGATATAATTGGATTTTCCAGCCCATGCGCCCGGCACCTTGAAATAACCCCAATTAGATTGTGGGATTACTTTCTCCCCTTTAGCTGGCTGCCATTGCCAAAGCCCATTGATGCAAATTGATTCTCGTGTAGTGCTTGATTCTTTATGTGCCTTAGTTAAATCCCACACAGCTTTTACACCATTAGGCAGCACGTCGGCAGATGCATAAGGAATAAGACAAGATAATGACAGCACGACAATTAGTGTTTTCAAAAGAGGTTTTAGCATGGTTTCTCCATTTTCGGGGCTTTTCAATTATAAAGCCTTTAGTTTTATCGTTCAATTTATAGAAACTATCACGTGATAGCAAGATGTCAAGCAGCTATAGTTTTTAATATCAGATCCTTTCATCTAGGTTCAGGAAAATATCGTGAATTCTCAACTGACGGTTTTTCCTTACTATGAATATTGCGGCAGTATTGGGCCCGAAAGTCTGGGTGTCCAGAAACGCTGTAAAATATTTAATGGCAAGAATTTATATGCGCATATTGCATGGTCGGAAAAAGGTGATGCGGAT
>JABSQK010000473.1 GCA_013215875.1 Lentisphaeria bacterium | reverse complement strand
CCTGTCCGGACTGGTTGGCGCCCTCTCCCCCGCCTCAAGTCAGTTTTGTTTGGCCATAGCCCGTGCTGCAAAAAAGCATGGCACAGCCATTTCATTTGATTTAAACTTTCGTGCCTCATTTTGGAAAGGCCGCGAAGCTGAACTTAGTGAGACCTTTAAAGAAATTGCCAGCCTGGCAGATATCCTAGTGGGCAATGAAGAAGATTTTCAGCTATGTCTCGACATTGAGGGTCCTGAAGAAGGCGGCGAAGGGTTGGATGCTAAGATCGACAGTTTCAAGGAAATGATCAACCGGGTGAAAGCATCCTATCCGAATGCATCAGTATTTGCCACTACCCTGCGTGAAGTTGTTAGTACCAATCTTCATAAATGGGGCGCTATTGTATCTGTTGGAGATGAATGGCATATTATTAAACCACGCGACATTGTTGTGCTCGACCGTATCGGTGGTGGCGATGGTTTTGTTGGCGGCCTGCTCTACGGTATTCTGCGCGACTGGGAATCTGAAAAATGGGCCCAGTTTGGCTGGGCAACCGGAGCACTCGCAGCGACTATGCTTACTGATTATGGACAACCTGCAGATGAAGAACAAGTCTGGAGTATCTGGGAAGGGAATGCCCGCGTAAAGCGTTAACTTTAAAACAGGGGTTCGTCTATAATGAGATTTAAACAGCTTTGCTTTCTCAGCTGCATGCTGCTTTTCATCGGGTGTGATAATAAGGTTGACCCAAACGTATTTGCCAACTCCAAAAAAAACAAGGTCGTTAATAAAAGCTCGAAGAAAAAGATTCACATCGGTTTATCGATGGATAATCTAGTGGGCTCTAATAAGCAGGACCGCGATCAATTTATTGCCCATGCGAAAAAACTCGGTGCCAGGGTAACCATACTGACTGCCAATGATTCATCGAGTCGCCAGAGTCGGGATTTAAATACCTTAATCCAGAAAAAAGTCGATGCGATTATTATCCTGCCTGTTCCAGAAAATAATCAGTTTTTTGGATTAGCGACTGCGGCCACAGGGCCGACTAAAAGGGTGTCTATTCCAGTTATTGCTTATGGCAATCTCAATTCAATCAACAAGCCGGATCTCTATATTGGCAATGATTATGAAAAAATTGGTGAAGCGCAGGCGAGCTACATACTCTCTCGTCTACCAAAAGCAAACACAGGATCGATTATTCGTCTTCACTGGGGAGACAGTACAAATGTCATTTCTCAATTAATAAAAAAGGGGCAGGATACAATATTGGCCCCACACATCAAAGCCAAAAGCATAAAAGTTCTCGCTGAAGCATGGTCTGTTATTCAACGATTCGATGATGATACAACAGTTAAATTATTAAAAAAACATAGGAACAGCATGGATGCAATATTAGCATCTCACGATATGATTGCCCTGGAAGCAATCGACATTTTACACGAAGAGAAAAATACCCGGAAAATTCTTATTACAGGTTATGGAGGCGATTCGGAAGCTTGTCAGCGGGTCAATGCAGGCACTCAAAGCATGACCGTATTTTGTCCAAAGAAGCTTTCCATCGAAACCGTTGTAGATGCAGCTGTGAAATTAGCAAAGGGGAAACCCTCCGGCTCCAACGTTTCTGTTTCTTTTATCACCAATACGATTACTAAAAAAGTTCCTGCACTTTTAAACCCCATCAAAGTCATCGACAAAAAGAATATTGATGAGAGAATCAACGCCAGCAAAAATTAATATTCGGAATAGAGCACTGCTTCCCTCAACGACATCGATTTTTACTTCTTTACACCTGTCCGATCCCCCTCTCGTCAAATCTGATTACTCCAAAGCTGCACACATATAACTCCCATCCCGTGAAATTTTTCAACCGTGTCCAGCGCGTCCCAGGCGCTGCGACATTCGATCCGAATCGCAGTATCAGTGAGCACTTGGTCGATCAGATCCCGGGCTTCCTCTAGGCTCCGTGACAATTCGTCTTTTACTTGGATCACCGCTTTCTTGCGGTCGAACGCCTCAGTCACACCACGCAGTTCCACGGTGCTGCTAAGGGTGGCGAGAAGATCGCCGCAGGCTTCATACGCGTCAGAGAATGCCGCCGCAGGTTGATAGGAACCGGTTTGATATGTTTTTCCAGTCTCCTTGTGCACGAACAGCGCCCCGGCACCGGCGGAGATGACATCGGCAGTCTCAGGATTGTAGTGGAAACAGGCGTAGAAACTCGAAAAGTCCAGAAAGGTTCCAATCTTTTGATCGCCAATCGCCTGCTGGGCGATTGCCCGTGCTTCTTCTTCACTCATGATGCTCCCGCTCCGGGGTAACTGATAGGAAATTTGATTTTAAGCATGTCTTAATAGTAGAGCAAATTTTTTCTGAATCAACCATCTAGACTAGGATCCCGTGCTACACATTCATTCATCCGTAATTGCCTACACATTCTGTGTGGCAATTAGAGAGAGAAGGATCGCTGAACCTGCATCAATCCTAATCTCGGGTTTTCGGTAACTACTTCGTCCAGCGAATCATCTATTTCGTTATCCGTAAGTCTTCATGATCCTGATTGGGCCGTCATCCCATATCATTTTAACGCTTCTTGCTATTTGCCGCGCGCGCCCGGGCAAAGTAGTCATCAAGCAATTCGAGTTCAAATTCATTGACAACATCCATCGCACTGAGCTCCTCGCAATCGCTGTAGATTAAGGCACTACCAATATTCGGGGGCACATCGAGGATGATCTTACCTTGGTATTTCCTTATTATATCAGGAAATTTGTCCCGATTATAATCCAGATGTACAATGGCGCGATCCAGGTTAATTTCGGCCATGGCATACCGATTGTAGTTATCCGCCAGCTTAACGGGCCTACCGAATGGATCGAGAATCCCGCCCCCCTCAGAGTACAGGGATGAGACAAAGAAAGCGCGACATTGATAGGCCCATTGTGCTTGCATCAGGCCACCGTGATACATGCTCGGAAAAATAATGATATCTGGTTTCAAGGGTATCATTTCATCGAGCAACTCAGTAAAATTAAGATCGAAGCAGATGGCACCGGCCAGACGACCCGCTGGCGTTTCAACAATGCCGGCTCCCAATCCCGGCGAAATCCCCACCTCCAGTTCACCCATAGTCAGGTTACTTTTATCATAACGCCCCAGCACCTTTCCATCAGGATCGAAGTAAACGATACTGTTATACACCTTGCCGTCACAATTGATCTTTGAGGATCCGGCGATAATAGAGTCTTCTTTGCGTGCCAACTCGGAGTAAAAATTAAGCAGGGGGCCAAAGTCATCAAGAGATTCAGCCTGATCCATGGTCTGGCCACAGGCCTCGACACATTCGCTAAAAACAATTAAGTCCATTCCCATCCCCTGAAGGTAATCAGCGTTTTGTGCCAACTGCTTGAGGACTCCTGCCTGACTCTGGCCCTCTTCGTCTTCAGTATAGGAGAAGGAGACCGAGGCTACTTTAATTTTACGTGCCATTTATTTTTCCTGTTTTAAAGTATAACTGGAAGCCCGGAACACACACTATCCAAAAAGCTAAGGGGCCACCTGAGTAACTAGAGTGTCGCAATCAGTTGGAGGTCTACCATATGCTGCTTATGCTAACTCGAAAGGGGTAATCCACAGAAAAACTGCAGCTAGTGGGGGGCCATCCAGTGTTAACTTTGATCCTTCAATGTGGCCTGGTCTGCCTGATTTTTTCCTTCCCGCCTTTTTCAAAGTGGGGAAGATTTATCTTTGCTGCGCTGCTGAACAGGCTTCAAAACCCTTCTCTCCTTAAACACAAAAGCCTACACGTTCCGTGTAGGCAATTAGTGGCAGAGAGAGAGGGATTGGATTACTCTTTCCTCCTTTTTCAAAGTGGGGAAAGATTTATCTTTGCTGCGCTGCTGAACAGGCTTCAAAACCCTCCTCTCCTTAAACACAAAAGCCTACACGTTCCGTGTAGGCAATTAGTG
>JABSQK010000472.1 GCA_013215875.1 Lentisphaeria bacterium | reverse complement strand
CCGATTAAAATAAAATACTCTGCCCTTGTTTCGATACATGAGAGCAGCCGACTTCGTAAGTCGGCATGAACTGTCTCCAGCGCATCCAAATTGAGGGCAGTCGATTGTGCCACTTGCTCTCGCACGTTTGCCTGTTCTAGGAGACAGGCGCTACCTTGTTCCTTATATAACTCAGAAAGAAAACGGATTTTCCCTTTTGATTGATCCGTACTCATGAAGCAGGCATCTCCACTGATTAACTCACTGGCCTGAGACTTGCTTACAGTATTATCTTCACCACGCCGAAGCATGGCACCGTCTGCAAGGATTAAATATTTAAATGGGCCCTGATAAAATACCTGCACAGTTTCGTCCGCACTGCTTTTGTCTGAAATGCTTTTAAGTAGGGCCTGTAAATTGTCCTCATAGTCGTTGCAATCGAAATTGACCGGCGATGTTTTCAGTTTTTCCAGTAAGTCTTTATTGGCCGGAGATACATCCAGGTAATTGTTATAGGCAGCGAACTGATAGATGCTTGCAGTTTTTTCACAGGCCAGATTGTCTTTGTTTTTGATCAAGAGGTGAAGATCATCATCCATCACTGCCAGAGCAGATCCAGTGTATGTAATTTTGCGCTCCGTATCGTAACAAGGGCCGTGTTTACCCTTACTCGCCAGAATTTCAATTGCTGCATCAGATGAAGCGAATGCCTTAATTCGTAGAGCTACGTAGCCAATTTTTTCGAGATTATTGAGCGTCGTTGCCAGTTCATTCCCGCTGATACTCAAGGAAAGTTCCTGCAATCGCTCCATGGAACGGTAACTATCATCGAGTCGTTCATAATCGGGATTTTCTAAATGCTCTGTGTCCATAAAATAATTTATTAGCTGAATCGGGTATTACAAGATTTAGCATTCATAATGATTTGCTATTCACTAGACTGGGCTCACTTTTCATGCTTGCTAATTTATATTCTATAGAACTTTGCTAATTATATACAATATAATTTGCAGTGATGCGTTTAAGCTATAAATTGTGTAATTTAAATATAAGGAATGAAACATGAAAGCATTAACTGTAGTTTTGGTAGGCCTCTTAGCGGGGACTTTGTATTCACAGGAAGTAGTCGGATGGCGTTTGGACGGAGATGGTGTTTTTCCAAAGTCAAAACCAGTAACGACCTGGTCGGAAAGTAAAAATATCAAATGGTTAACTAAGACCAAGAAATGGTCAAATGCCTCTCCTATCCCTGTAAAAGGTAAGTTCTATTTTTGTGCAGAGCCGGATATTCTTATTTGTGCGAATATTAAAACTGGCAAGATTGTCTGGGAAAAAGCAAATGATTATAAATCACTCAGCAAAGCAGAAGCTAAAAAAGTGGGGGAAATGAAAATGCCACGTACCCATGGGGACAATGGTTATAGCTCCCCGACACCGGTTTCTGATGGTAAACTTGTATATACCTTATTTGGTACAGGTGTTCTGGTCGCCTATGACTTAAAGGGTAAAAAGAAATGGGATAAATTCATCATGAAGTCAAAAGCTGGATGGGGACACAGTATGGGACCCTGTCTCTACAAAGATACATTGATCGTACAAATTGAAGGTCAGGTCTTTGCTTATGATACAAAGACTGGCAAACAAAAATGGACAAAAGCTGGAAGACACTCCTGGGGATCGTCAATGGTAACTGAAATAGACGGCAAGGGAATTATGATTACCGCGAATGGCGATGTATATGCAATAGCAGATGGTAAGAAAGTGGCATCAGGAATTGGCAGTTTAAAATACGCCGTTCCGGTGCGACATGGCGATATCGTATATTTTATCGAAAATAATGCTGTGGCAGTGCAATTGCCCAAGAAAATTGATGGTGACTATAAGCAGGTCTGGAAGTCTAAGATTCAAGGAAAGCGTCACTACGGTTCGTCGATTATTACTGATAAGCTGATATATGCCATTTCACGCGCAGGAATTTTTAATGTGCTGGAAACAAAAACAGGCAAAATTGTCTACGAAAAATTGCTTGAGAATAAAGGCAAAACGTACCGTGGTAATACGTTTTATGCCAGCATTAGTCTCGCAAATAAAAACCTTTATGTGGGCAATCAAAATGGCCAAACTCATGTGATAGCCACAGGATCTGAATTTAAAGAGATTGCAGTAAATGAACTATCCGGATATCGCAGTTCACCACTGATTATTGGTAATGCGATTTATATTCGGGCCAAAAAAGGGCTCTACTGTATCTCAAAGTAACTTGCTTTTTGGTTGGCTTAAAGAGTTTTTAGGTATTCGATAAGCGCCTGGCGTTCATCGTCGGTGAAATCATCAGCATAATAATGGCCCTGGTTTCCGTAGCCTGGCTTCGTGGTATCATAGATCAGCTTGTTGTTTTCATTATTATGTTTGTGTTTTTTATAGGTCCAGCCGATTTTATTAAAGTCATAATCATATGAGTAGAAACTGCGTTGCCAATACTTGGGTCTGAGCGTACTGTTTAGCAGGCTCGCTAAATCCGGTACTGAACCATTATGAAGGTAGGGCGCTGTCGCCCATACGCCATCAAGAGGCGGTGCAACATAGCCGCTTTCCACTGATAATGTTGCGCCAAACGGTCCTTTGGCAAACCAGCTTTTGTTATAGGTCTCGATGGCTTCTTTGGCATCCCCGGCGAGCTGCTCTGCAAGCAATGGATCTGTCTTTATACTATCGAGACTGATTAAATAGTTTGGATATTTTCCGCCCGGACCATATGAACCATGACAGCGAGTGCAATCACTTTTAAACAGTTTCCTGCCTTGTATGACCATATCACTATTAACTTTCTTTGGCCATTTGGGTGCTTTTATCTGATTTATATAGGCCAGTATATCAGGAAATTTCTTGTCGATATGGGACGCATCTTTGGTATTTTTCATTGTCAGTAAACTCGAGGCCATCATCAAGCGGGAAAAATCGCCACGGCCCGATGCAGTATAAAACATGGCATGTTTCTTTTTCATGGTCCACCATGCAGGTACATCTGTAGGAACCACTGGAATATTTTTTATTTCATCCAAGGGTTTATCATTCCATACCAGGGAAACAGGATCACGATATTGTGCCAGTATATAGGCAAGGTTATCGGCAGGATTTACCCCGCGCACCTCAGTACGTATCTGAGGAGAGATGGTAACAAAACGATCACTCAATGTTTTATAAGCCATACTTTTGGGCGAATCAGCACCATAAAAAAGAGAAATCATTTTACCCACCATTCGGGTCGACGAAGAGAAGTCCTGTGTAAAGTCGATGGTCGAATTACCCAGCCCAATGATGACTTCCCCATCCAAACGTTGAGCATGGCAATGCAAGCAGTTTGGTGTAACGACTCGCTCGCCATTCGGGGCAGTTACAGCAGAGAGATAGTAGGGCAGGCTGGCATTATCTCCACTGCGTTTGAGGATGTTTTCGCCCTTAAGCCCGGATAATTTATAAATATTTAATGGCACACCGCTGACAATATAATTACCCTCTACAAGGTACTTAAATCCCTTTTCGGGGTTGCCAGGGCGTTGTTTTGAGGCTGGAATATAGCTTCGGTAGGATTTCTTTTTTATCAGGTTCTGAGTGGCTGGGGAAAGAACTATGAAGATTAATATGCTTATTATGGCGCTGATCAAAAGATATCGCCGCCATTTTGCAAAGAGTTTTACGTCAATGCCCATACTTAATCTCCTTTAACTAAATTTGCTATTTAGCCTCTCCCTTACTTATAGTATAAATCATTTTTCATTTGAAAGCAATAGTCAGACTAAATGAGCTCAATTTACCTCCAAATGTTAAAAAAGGCTCAACACAGATTAACCGCAGATAATGTGCCAATTAAACATGTGAAGTTATTTACCTCATAATGCTCTATTATGGCAGATATGGCAGCCTTTTTGTTACTGTGAATTGGCATTATTGCCGATTAGTATATTGCTCAAATGTATGGTGCCAGGCAAGATCTCCAGGCTCAATGTATGGTGCCAGCTATCTTAGCGATATAGCCTAAGAGACAAAGGTATCTTCTCTTTAGTTCTGGATCTTTTTAATCTCAGAAAAAGTGTTTCATTAATTAAATTACTTTTTGATTCTCGTCAATAGCTTAAAAATTATCTTTTCCATCTAATATTATTCTCGGCTCAAAAAGGTCCGGAACAGTCAGCTATTTGTGCTTACAGTTACATGCTGCAGTCACAGAAACGATTACGTTATAGACTCCTTG
>JABSQK010000471.1 GCA_013215875.1 Lentisphaeria bacterium | reverse complement strand
ATTCGTCATTCGTAATTCGTTATTCGTTATTAAACATTCGTTATCCCCTGTCTCTTCATCCTGGCCAGAGCTGCCAATAAGAATATCACCGGATAAAGTTCCTCGAAGTACCAAAGGTTTGCAAAATAAAACCCGATGGGTGTCGCCATAAACCCTTTCTCTGACTCCAGCTGTCCATCAACCCACATAAGTCCCTTGTCCATTGCCTGTCTCATCTGTTCTGCATTCGCTAGTGCTGCCAATGCTTCAAGTGCCAGTCCTGTTTCTTCCAGACTTGATGCGATCCCCTTTGAGCCACCCCAGCCGCCATCATCATTTTGTTGGGCAATTAGCCAGGCGCTTGCCGCATTCAGTATCTCTAAACTGCGCGTATCATCGAGTTCTGCTAAGGCGATCATCACCTTCGCTGTACCGTATACAGGATTGTTTACAGCTTCGAGATTTTCATTGCCAAACCATAAGGGCAACCAACGACCATCCGATTCCTGGTTCCTTTGCAAGTAGACAAGCATACGGTCAATTGATTTGTTAATCTCTCCGGCGAGTCCGGGTAATTCATCCTGCCAGGCTAAAAAGGCGCGTATAACGTGAGCACTAATATCGCAACTGCTTTGGTCAAATGGCAGCTTCGTCCAGCCTTTGCAAAATGTGGGTATACCGCCATCGCTGTTTTGCAAATCCAAAAGCCATTGTATACCGGCCTGGGCTGATTGACGCTTGCGCTTAGTGTCCGGATGATACAAGAAGCTCAAGGCTAACAATGCGCCGGCTGTATCATCTGCATCCGGCACTGCACCCGGCAGATGTGTCCACGACCAGGCGCCTGGTGCAGCTCCTGTGTAGGCATGGCGTTCGCTGTATTGCTGATTCAACAAATTCTCGGCGATCTGTTCCTGTGACTCCTTAGGCAACTGCTGTTCATAGTCCGGATCGAGTGCCAGTGCATTTACCGATAGAGTTGTTACCCAGGTGGCAAGATTGCTGTCTATCGGCCAGCTACCATCTTTGTCCATAGATGATTTAAGAAAGGAAACAGATTTTTCTACCACTGGCGAATCGATCATATCTGTTGCTGCCAGACTCATAGCGACAAAACTCGTCAATGGACTGGCTTCAAGAAAACCACCATTTGATGGCTGTATTTTCTCCAGCATACGCATGCAACGTTTTTTAAGAATCCATCTAAGAGGTGCAAGAATACCTGGACAATGAAAATGACGTACATAGCCAATGGCTATGAGAGCGGGTAAAGCATAACTCACCACTGGCAGGCGAAGAAACCGAAACAGTGCCTGGGGTAAGGCAGCCAATTCAAATGGTAATTGTTTGATGTGTTTCCAGTCAGATTTTGTGCATGCACCAGCAGAAAGAACCATCATAGTGAGAATAGGTACTGCAAAAGTCCGGTCTTTGCCATAGCATTTATAGATAGCCTGAGAGATAGATCCGGGATCCAGGGAACCAATGTTTTGTTCCAAATAGCTGTCAACTGATTTACGAATATCTGGATATTTATTATCCGTATCACAAAGCTGAAATGCTGCCCGGCAGAGGGTAGATGTACTGATGTTTGAGTTGCTGCGTATACTATCCCCCCAACCCCCGTCTTTATTTTGATTCTCCGCAAGCCAGTTCATACCTGACTCGATATATCGGGATAGATCGGCATCATTTGTTTTATTTTGAATCAATTTAAATGCAGTTATAGCAGTCGCGGTAGATAATGCACTACTGGAAAGTTTACCGGTCCAGCCCTTTTCTGTCCGTTGTTTCATCAGCTCAATACGGCAGTTATTCAGGCATTTATCCAAACGCGATTCTATTTCTAATTCCATAGCGATAAACAAACCTGAGTAATTCATAAAACCATCCACTGCAAGGGCGAATTGTTGAAGTATCAGTAACTTAGAACTGACGATGATTTGAAGTGTATCGGCACGCCTACGCCCAACTTACAGCCCAAATCACTGCTTCCTTTCGCTACGAAATTTATGAGCAGCGTAGAAAGACACAACTTGTTCT
>JABSQK010000470.1 GCA_013215875.1 Lentisphaeria bacterium | reverse complement strand
CCTGAACGACGGATTCGAGATAGGTTCCCTGGCTGTCAAGGATGGCAAATTTGTTTATATCATACTCTTTACCATCATCTGCAATTACCTGCCGGCTGGCGGCTAGTTTTTCAATGTGTGCAGAAATTTGTTCCTCGAGTCCAAGTGCTAGAGCAGTCATAGTCTTCCTCATATGTTTCACTAACATTGAAGACGCGAATATCATGCCATGAGGATTTACTGAATAATAGACGTGTGCTAAATGATGTAATTTAGCGTGTGAAGAGATTATACTTGGTAATATAATAAAATGCTTTTACACCGTCACGCCAGCCGATTTTTTTACCTTCATCAAAGCGACGCGCCTCATAATTAATCGGCACTTCCCAGATCTTGATATTCTGTTTGGCGAGTTTGGCGGTAACTTCCGGTTCGAAGCCAAAACAATTACACTCGATGTCTATTTCTTTGAAGATATCAGCGCGGATCATTTTATAACAGGTTTCCATATCGGTAAGATGAAGGTTCGATAAAATATTTGAATAGGAGGTGAGTACTTTATTGCCCATGTAATGCCAAAAGGTATCAACAAGTAATTCCGTGCCCGAGTAGCGACTTCCATAAACCACATCTGCTTTTTCCTCCTGGAAAAGACGGAACAGTTTCGTGAATTCCTCAGGCGAGTATTCTAAATCGGCATCCTGGATAATCATCACATCGCCGGTGATTACTTTCTGAGCGGATCGTATCCCAGCACCTTTTCCCTGGTTATGAGGATGGTGAATCACTGTAATGTTTTCACGTCCATTAAGCTTTTTTAATTCTTCAGCAGTGCCATCGCTCGAGCAATCATTGACAATGACCAATTCGATATCTAAAGGCACTTTCATAACGCGTTCGACAACCTCGAGAACAGTCTTCTCTTCATTGTAAACAGGCATAATCACTGAAAGCTTCAGCTCTTTTTTCTTATCCGACATAACAATAAATATCCTCTGGTAACTCGCTTACAAACTGCTTAAGCCCCGACATGGACTTCTTAACAATATAAACTTTAGTCGACTCATACCTCGTAAATAAAGCGATATCATCTGATTTACCTCGTATTATACAGGGAATATCAAATTTTTCACAGTCCATTACAATACGCTTGAATGAGCTTTTGGAAATATCTTCTGTTAACCATAAAAAACCTATTTGCTTGCGGCGTGCAAGATTGATAAAACGATCCTGGCCAATAACTGCCTGCTTGCGTTTCAGCGCCCGCCCAACAAACTGAGCAAGTCGCATCACCAAGTCCTCATCATCCTCGTCGTAATAATCACTCTCGTATTCACTCATTGGTATAGGCCCAGTTTATCAGCTCTTTAGCAAAATCATTGCGCCGGTATTTTGATTTAAATCCTGTAATGATGGCAATCCGTTTTTCTCCGTCACGATCTGCACTCACTGCAATGCAAAATCCAGAGCGCCGAATGTAGCCGGTTTTCAGACCGGTAATACCCTCAACTTTGTTGAGCAACTTATTACTGCTCACCAGATCAACTACTTTACCGTTATAATGCACAAATTTACCTGTCCTGCTTCCGGTCCATTCCATAATTTTTGCATGCTTCATTACTTCCTGGGCAATGATGGCAATATCCATCACGCTGGCACGGTTATCTTGAGATGCCGAACGACCGGGCAATCCATGTACATTATAGAAACGACTGTAGCGTAATCCAAGCTCTCGGGCGCGGCGATTCATTATGATAATAAATTTGCTCATATCTCTACCGGGTGCCAGTCCTTCTGCAGTCGCATAGCAGGCATCATTTGCACTGCGAATCATACTGGCGCGCATCAAGTCGCCAATACGGTAATCATGCCCAGCCGCCAGCCATACCTCAGTCGGTGGTACTCGCTCTGCCGCCCGTGATACCCTCACCATCGAGTCCAGGCTGAGTGTCTCATCTGCATTTATAATTTCCATGGCAACCAGGATCGTCATCAATTTTGTCATCGAGGCGATAGGCACTGCCTTGTCCGGCTTTTTTGCCCAGAGTATTGTTTGCTTTGATTCATTAATCACGATGCCTGAGCGGCACTGACTGGCCAGGCCGCGCATGGATTTTGGCATCTCGAGATTCAGCTGCTGGTAATCGTAAACAGACTTTTTAGTCCGGGCAAGTTTGAGTTCGGTTTTCTTTTGCAGGTCATTTTTAAGTTTTGCATCGAGATTATTTTGTTGATCGATAACTAATAGAGCAGGGGCCTTTTCATCAGGAAGATCGCTAATTTCAGGCTTCGGCCCCAGATCACGCGTTTTATAGATCCAATAGCTCGAAGCAGCAATTAATACTGTCACAATAAGTATCATCGCATTTAAAATAAGTGTTTTTGTTCGCGGCTTTTTTATCATTAATATTTTTCTATTTCAGAGGGTTTGGGCCATTTATTTAACTGTGTATCCAGGTTATAAACGTGGGAAAGGATCTTAAACAAGTCGTATGCCCGTTCATATTCTGGATGATGGCTAATCTTATTTCGATTACGCCCGGAGAGTAATTTCGGTTGCAGTAATAATACATCACGAATTTTTGCGACGATGTAACGGGGTACTTTATAGGGCTCAAGAAAATGTTTGATATTTTCGCCGAT
>JABSQK010000047.1 GCA_013215875.1 Lentisphaeria bacterium | reverse complement strand
ATCGTCATGGTCATGCCTGTGGGTGATTATTATAAGGGTGGCATAAAGCCAGTGTCGTCCATCGTTATTGATGGCTTTGACCGTGCTGCGCCTCATGGTGTGGGCCATGTGAAAGTAGCGGGTAATTATGCTGCAGATATGCTGCCAAATACCAAAGCGAAAAACATGGGCTATCCGATAAATCTTTATCTCGATGCGCAAACACGCACCTATGTTGAAGAATTTGGCACATCGAATTTCATTGCTATTACAAACGACAATAAATATGTCACCCCTGATTCGCCTTCAATATTGCCATCTATAACAAATAAAACATTGATGGCACTTGCTGAAGACATGGGCTTAACAGTGGAACGGCGTCCTGTACGTTTTGATGAAATATCCAGTTTTGCTGAACTTGCTGCCTGCGGTACTGCTGTCGTTATCACGCCAGTAAACCATATCATAAAGGGTGATGAAGAAATACATGTTGGCCCTAAAGATGAATGTGGCCCAACGTTTATGAAATTGTATAAACGGGTACGCGGCATACAAACGGGTGAACTCGAAGATATATTTGGTTGGTGTACCGACGTCTAAGTGAAACGCTGCGGGCGTTAGTAGCTGCGACACGCGTTGGTGCAGAGTTATTACTGCGCTACTCTGTAGCTTAAGATTCTTTTTACCTTTTTTCCAGGCCTGCGACCTGGGCTAGCTTACTTAAAAAAATCCTTACTTGTGGAACAGCCTGCGAGGCCCAGTGAAATACTGTGTGATTCAAGCGATGCCTTTAAGTTACTGTGGGGCGATATTATTATCGCCCATTTGTCGCGTTCGGAGAACCCGACGTTGAACACCTTCGGCTCAGCATTTCATGCTGTCTTTGTCTTGTCTACGACTACGACTGCTCTGAACAGCAAATCTCAATTCGAGCCAGAGGCTCACTGACTAGCGAATCTCTATTCCGCACCAGGGCCTGTCGCGGCTACTGAACAGCGACTACAAAAGTGCTTTCAGTCCATTTACGAGGCGGCCCATGCCATCTTCAACAGAGTCCCTGGCGAGTGCGCCATAGGCAATCCGTAAATACGTCCCGTCGTCTACACCGAAAGTACTGCCCGGCATAACGGCTACACCGTAATCTTCGATTAATTTTTTAACTAATTCCAAATCGCCTGTTTCTTTGCGAAGTTTCATTAAGACATAGAATGCGCCCTTTACATCTGGAACGATAAGCTTGTCTTGTAAAACGGATAATTCATTCATAACAAGCTGACGTACATCGTTGAAGCCGGAAATCTGCCCATCGCACCAGGATTTACCCGCATCGAGTGCGGCGCAGGCTGCGAGCTGGCTGATGATGGGCGGACAAATCAGATTTGTATCCTGCACTTTTTTAATGACCGCCTCAAGGTGCTCAGGAATTAGCATATAACCGACACGCCAGCCGGCCATACCATACGCTTTGGACAAGGTGAAAAGGCTGATAGTGTGCGACTCGGAATTTGTAATTGATGCGGCGGAGAAATGTTCAGCACCATCATAAACAAAATATTCATATGCCTCATCTGATATATGATAAATTCCCGCATCCTGACAAAGCTGATTTATTTTTATCAAATCCATATCCGAATAAACTGCACCGGTAGGATTATTTGGGCTGACGGTAATGATTGCGCGAGTCCTGTCGGTGATGGCAGCTTCTAGGGCAGCGATATTGGGCTGGTAATTTTGGTCGGTCGGTACGACGACTGCTTGGCAATTTGCAATGGCGATGGCCATTTCATGGTTGAAATAATACGGAGACTGAATAATTATTTCATCGCCGGGATCGGCAATGGATAAGATGGTATTTTGAAATCCCATATTTGATCCAGCGGTAACGATGATGCGTTGTTTGTCTGAAACGCTTATATTATTTTCTTCGGCAAGCTTAGTGCCAATGCGCTCGATTAATTCATCGATACCCGAAACAAGTCCGTAGCGATTGCTGCGCTGCAGGCTGGCAGAAGCAGCGGCATGCTCGCCAACAAAGCGCGGTGGATCGAAATGTACGATACCCTGCCCTAAAGATATGGTTCCTGGATTGGCTGCAATTAATTCACCAACAATTGCAATCATCGGTGATTGCACATCCAGCATACGTTTTGAAATATGATTTGTCATTTTTTATTTACCTTTGATTGTGTGGCGGGTATTGCTGTTTAAATATCGATAATTCATCACTTCGGCCCACTCCCTGGCAACCACGGCCAAGCTTCTTTGTAATGAGAAAATTACGAATTGCCGGAATTTCTTCACTATCGAGAATAAACTCAGGAAAAGCATGGGTGAGTTGCGTATTTTTGTGATCAATAGCCTCAATCAACTGTGTTTCATCAATTTTTACATCCTGAGTTCTAAATACATCTGCCACTTAAATTCGTGATCCCATAATTGTTTATTTTTTTGCCAAACTAAACTAGCTTGAACAGACTAACTATACCGCAATCGTTTACGATGCAAATAATTATCAATTTAATCTATTGTTATGTCTATGCTTGCATTTATAGTAGAGGTTTACAAGTAGGAAAGCTGCATGTCTTCAAAGCAACTTAACATTATTAATTCGAATGAAACAGATATCTCTGGTGTGATTCTGTTTGTATCTGATAATAGCGAGAATTATGGTGTGCGCTTATTGCTTGAACATGCAAAAATTAACGTCCAATGCCGTGATTCCATTGTCAGTGGTTTTCAATATTTAATGGTCGATGAGCCTGTAATATTGATTATAGATCTTGCTGTAGAAAATAACAAAGGTCTGGAGTTTCTCAAAAAGCTGCGTCGTGATATTAAATTTCAGAAATTAGCAATAATTACATTAATTAAAGACGACGATTTTTATACTGCAGGAATTGATTCTCTAAACCATGGTGCAGACTACTTCTTCTCTTTTCCATTTATAAATAATTTTTTCATCGCACAAGTTACCCGTGCCATGCACCGCTTTGCAGCTATGGGAGATGAGGCTGCATTATCATTAAATATAACCAATAAAGAATTACCCGGTATTTTGCAATACTTTGAAACAGAAATGAAGACCGGCCATGTAACTGTCAAATATAATGAGCAAGTCGCAAATTTTGCGGTTTTCAATGGACGAATGGTTAGCGCCAGTATGGGCGAACTTAACGGTTTAATCGTGCTGACTGAGGCCCTTTGCTGGCCCGAAACATCCGTGGTATTTGCAGAAGACGAACTTACTGATAGCGACAAAGATTTTGAGTATGAAATTACATCTGTATTAATGAATTGTGTTGTTGAGATGGATGAATACAATGAAGTAAAAGACCTTTTGCCAGATGAGAATGCCTGTTTTCATCAAAGTAAAGACCCTGGCATTGATATGCCACAAGCGCAAGTTGATATGTTCTATGGCGCATTGGAAGGGTATTCCACATTTGAATTGATTAACGGAGTGGGTGTAACCGAACGACAGGCAACCATGTATTTACACCAGTTAATTACAGACGGCTTTCTTACAGTTGAAGATCCACCCTTAAATAACTATCAAACTAACTGTATCAAATATTATGAACACAGCCGAATCGAGGATAAAATTGTTCAGGTTAGAGCTGCTATAGCAAATATTGTTGTTCCTATCTCTTTATCTTCTAAGGCTCAGGCATCCGTCACAGACTGGATAAGCCCGGCCAATAAAATTGTTATTAGTGGTGACAATCTCGACCACATGAATGTGTTTATGAAAACCCTGATGGATTTATATACATCTCATGTGAAGGTTAAACCGCCGATTCATCAGAAATCGCGAAACTCATTCATCACACGTTTTGATTTTGGTAACAAAGTATTAATCGATATTCTGATGCTGCCTGATGTATCCGACCCAGGCTTGATGCGTAATCTTCATGATTACCTTGAGGATGTTTGTGCTGTGATTCACCTGGCATCTGCACAAGATCAGGAAACCTGCAGAGCTACGAAACGGTTTCACCGGCAAATTCGTAAAGAATACAAGGGCACATTCTTTCATATCGTCCCCCGGGTTATGTCGAATCAGGGTAAATTTATGTTTAAGATAAACTGTCTGCATTGTGGATTTAAACTCGCTGTCGACATGGATGAAGCAGGATTTTCCGGCGATTGCCCTGTCTGTAGTAAAAGTCTGGCAATTCCAAACAGCATGGATAATTTAACCCATTGTCTGACTCTGCCCGATGACCTGCCGATTGCAATGGTAGAAATTGCCGAACATGAACAAGTAAGAGACCTTATTCTTATGCTGTTGGATACCGTAATAAAGTCATGTGCTGCGGATATTGATGACGTAACCAACGGATCAAATACAGATCTCGGAGGCGGACAGTCAGTTAAACGTACACAAATCGAAATTGCCCAAACACAACAATTTAAGTTGGATCCAAACTTAATGGAGCCGTCAGTAATTACTGTTGATGATGACGTGGAACTTATAAACGATTCAATTAATCCAGATGAGCTCCTGGATGATCCAGCCAATACACAGGAACGCGAGCTCAACGATGTACTTGATATGCTTTCAGACTCGACTTCGGAACATGGGTCAGGTAAATTCAGAGCGGATGAAACGGACTTTGATATCGACGACTTAATCAATGAGGCGAGTGATACTGAAGATTAAAGGTAGGTCTTATACGAGCCCATAATTTTAAATACCTTGCAATTTTTCTCCAATTGATCCATCGCCTGTTTTATATTAGGGCACTCGGCACTGCCAAGAAAATCGACAAAGAATATGTACTCCCACTGAGCAATTTTGGATGGTCTGCTTTGAATCATCGAGAGATTAATTTCATGTTCCTTGAATGGCAGTAATGCATCGTACAAGGCACCGACTTTATCCTGCAAAGCAAACATCAATGAGGTTTTTGTTGCATCAGAAGCGATGGTCATTTCCTGGCTCAGGATTAGAAAGCGCGTGGTATTTCCCTTCATGTCTTCAATTTTTTCATTGGCCATGTTCAGTCCATATTGTTCAGCTGCGAGACGTCCTGCGATTGCGGCCTGGCCGGTCTCAACGGCCTTTTGAGCAGCCTTCGATGTACTGGATGTTTCAATCGTCTGAACCCCGGGATAATTTTTCTCCAACCACATCCGGCATTGTGCCAATGCCTGAGGATGTGAATAAATCTCAGTCACAGTTTCTGTCTCTTTCGCTAGCAAAAAATTCTGGTGAATTTGCAGATATTTTTCCGCTTGAATAAAGACATCTTTTTCTGAACAAAGATCAAATGTAACCGTGACAATTCCTTCAGTGGAATTTTCGACTGGTACCACAGCGTAATCTGTTTCTCCGTTATCAAGTGCATCAAATACTGCGGCTATACTTTTCTGCGGAATATACTGTTCATCGTCACCAAAATAGTCCAATGCGGCTTGATGGGTGAACGAGGCAGAGGGACCGAGATAGGCAATCTTGCTCATGACAGGAGCCTGGCCAATACAGCCTTTTGAGCATGCAAACGATTTTCTGCTTGATCCCAAATAATAGAATTGGGACCATCTAAAACTTCCGCGCTTATCTCTTTACCGCGATAGGCAGGCAGGCAGTGCATGATCGTATGATCGGACTTGGCATTAGATACCAGTTGCTTATTTACCTGATAGGGCTGAAAACTCTCAAGGCGTTCAGATGCTTCCTCTTCAAAGCCCATGGAAACCCAGACATCTGTATAAACAATG
>JABSQK010000469.1 GCA_013215875.1 Lentisphaeria bacterium | reverse complement strand
TGGAGCATGGTCCAGGTAATGGATGCATTTAAGCGCGATATGGAACGAACGATGAGCTATGAGAATCCCAGTATCACTGCATGGGAACATGCAGAGACAGATTGGGTGCCGCACGCCTATAAAGATGAATGTGAGAAACGGCAATCAAAGAAGGCGAAGGTCCTGGAGATACAGGGTAACTGCCAGGTGGATTACTGGACAAGGGGCTGCATCATAAGTTCGAGTCAAAGGTTTATGGATGAGACAGTAGAAGAGATATATGGAAATGAGGTGAAAACTAAGCACTTCGATATTCTGGTGGAGAGTGAGCAGGAATTGCTGGCCTATAAATGCGTGAAGAACTGGAAGTAGAGTGGGAATAGTTGTGACAGAGCAGTAGAATGGTTTATAGTGCATCTTTTGAGGATGTTTTTATGAAGTTATTTTTAAAGATATTTATACTCTGTACTGCGCTGACGTACATGCTTATTTTTGTCGGTGCACTTGTGCGTGTATCGGGATCCGGGCTGGGCTGCCCGGAATGGCCGAAATGCTATGGCGAGTTCTACCCGCCACTCACAAGTCTGGAAATGGAAAAACGGCTATTTGAGGAACACAGCACAGGTACAAAACTCACTGAAAAAGAGGCTGGTGAATTAGCTCAGGCATTCGATGTACGAAACTATAATGTACTAAAAGCCTGGATCGAATATGTCAACCGTTTATGCGGTGTAATACTTGGGCTCTTCATGATCCTGGCAGTGATCCTCGCACTACTTAAAGCGAGAAACCATAGGGACATTCTCACCCTAACAATCGTTTGCTTTTTACTCACTGTGGCAAATGGATTGATTGGCTCAAAAGTTGTTACATCTGAGCTTAATTCTCTGATCATATCGATACATATGGGTTTGGCGCTCATCCAGGTTAGCATCATGATCTATGTCTGCATAAAAAGCTGGTTCATCGTAAATAAAATCGAATTCGAAAACAATGAGACCACAGCCTCTTTAAAAAAGTTTGCGTTTGGCTTGTGGTTGCTGACCCTTGTTCAAATTTGTTTTGGAGCAGTCGTTCGCAGTCGAATCGAATTCATCAATAAAACACAACCTTTGCTGAATGATGCGGAAATGTTTCCGGAAATTGGTGCAATCAAGTTTGTACACATTGGCCTTGGTGCACTCATTGCTTTGGGCACATGTGTTCTATTGATCAAGGTATCGAAAAATGTCGAAAAGCTTTATCCAGGAATTGTAAAAGCGGTAAATTTTGCCTTTCTGCTGGTTGTGGTTGAAACAGCTGGAGGGCTTCTTTATAAGCATTTGGGTATGGAAGCAATCCTGCAACTCTATCACATGTGGTTTGGCAGTATTTATATTGGCCTGCTATTTTATATCTTCACTGCCATGACAGTAAAAGCAGATAGTCAGTTCAAGCAATCTAAAATTATTCGGCGTGTCTTAATCATAGTAATATTCACGCTCAGTGGCTTCGGCTATCTCACAATCAAAGCATCGAAAGAATCCGAACAAGTTCCCATGGTCGCAGGCCCTCTTGCAAAGATGCCTTTATTCAAGCTCACCGAAAAAGACGGTACTGAGTTCAGCAATAAAGATATCGCAGGAAAAGTTACCATAATAAATTTCATGTTTACAACGTGTAAGGATGTGTGCCCTTTTGCATTAACAACCATTTCTAAATTATATAAGAAATACGATGGTGAAGAGAGGATTCAATTTTTATCGTTTTCTGTTGATCCGAAAAATGATACAGTCGAAGCCATTAAAGAGTATGCGGCAAAAATGGGAATCACAAACAGGCAATGGGCGATTTGCCGGGATGATAATATTGATATGATTAAGGCAATCGCTAACAGTCTTTTGGTTTCAAGTGATTTTCCTGAAAACCACAGCTCACGGATTATATTGATTGACAGCAATGGAATTATTCGCGATTACTACAATTATAACAATTCAGACTCTATATTAGTCCTTCAGAAAAACATTGAAAAATTGATACGAGAGATGCCAAATGGACCCTAAAATTCTGCCACACATATACACCTGGTTAAATCTACTAAGCGCCATATTTCTGGTCCTCGGATTTCTGAGCATCAAAAAGGGTAATAAGGAAACGCATAAAAAACAAATGCTAATTGCCACCTGCAGTTCGGCAATTTTTCTCTTGCTTTATCTCATTTATCATTACAGTGTCGGCCATGTGAAATATCCCTTCCATGATTGGACACGGACAGTCTATTTTGTAATACTGGTGCCGCATATCATACTGGCTGTTATAATGACTCCTTGTATTTTAACATTGCTTTTCCTCGCCTGGAAAGAATCATTTGATCTCCATAAAAAACTGGCACGGAAAGTATGGCCTGTTTGGATATATGTATCTGTAACCGGAGTCGTAATTTACCTTATGCTTTATATTCAACCCATGTTCCGCGAGCCAAAAAAGCAGTCCATTGAAGCACAAGAACCCACAAGTAGCTCGCCAGCGATTGATGAAAAAGAATGAGTTTTGACGCAAACGAATTAGCTGAAGCAACGCAAGTATCGTGGACATTTCCCGTTGATTGCAGTTTCAATAAAATTTCGACTGATACCCGTTCAATTGT
>JABSQK010000468.1 GCA_013215875.1 Lentisphaeria bacterium | reverse complement strand
TGATTCTTGGCGCATCATTCCTGGTTCTTCCCGGTTTGCCAAAAGAGTGGAATCCGAATGCCTTCGGGGAATTTGGCATATGGGAACTTTCGGCGATGATGGCCAGTGAACTCTGCCTGGGAATTACCATCGCGGTGATGAGTCGCATTATGATGGAAACAGTGGTGCTGGGCGGGCATTTGATGGACCGGGATATGGGCTTTGCTATGGCGAGTATTATGGATCCGGGAGCTGAGGGGCAACGCACAGTAATATCACTCATATTCCTAAATGTTCTGCTGCTTATTTTTGTCATCATCGATGCACACCATGATTTTTTGCGTATCGCGCTCATATCCTTCGATACTATAGGTCCCGGCGAATTTGTCATGAACGATACAGTCAACAATACAATAATAGATTTCACTGCAAATATGTTTTTAGTTGGATTTAAAATTTCCCTGCCGATATTTTGCGTGATCCTGATTATCAATATAGGCATGGCCTTCATGGCTAAATTTGGCCAGGAATTTGAAGTGATGATGTTGTCCTTCCCCGTGCGCTTGGGCTTAGGGCTTTTTACAGTGGTGATGTTATTACCAATCATCATTCAGGTATTTACATCTTTAATTGATGATTTTCTTTTCAATTTGCTCGAGTTGCTTACTTGACAGGAATTGCTTTCACCATATAGTTCGCGCTTCTAATATTAAGAATTTTTTGGAGAATTTAAGATGTCTTTACATAAAAGCCTAAAGGGCAGTACCAAGATTCAGGTTCGTCGCAATGTGATGAAACGTCATGAGCGGATCGATAAGATGATTAAAGATGGAAATTGGAAAAAAGGCGATAAAGTTTTGGGTTTACCTAAAACTAAAATTGAATTCTAATTTTTTATCAATTGAATTTTTAGCACCAGTCTCATAGCTGGTGCTTTTTTTTGCCAAAATTTGATATATGACAGTGCTGGTATTGCGGGTGATTTAGGACAGCAATTCGTAGACTGTTGCGGTAAACCGTTCAATCTCAAAATCACCCTTTAGGATGACAGCAGAACATTGTTTGCGAATGCGTTCGTACTCTTCAAATGACAGGGATAGGCCCGTCATGGCAATGGTTGGAATAGTGCCATACGACTCATGTTGATGGAGAAATTCGATGAGTTTCCAGCCGCTTTCAACTGGCATTAATAAGTCGAGGATAATCATGTCGAACCCCTTGGAGTCGTCTTCGAGAATATCCCTGGCTTCATTTCCCTGATTGGCTGTAACCGTAATGAATCCCTGGGAACTGAGAATGCGTTTGAAGAAGTCGAGCAGGTATTTATCATCGTCTACCAGTAGTATGCGTTTGATCGCGACCTCTACAGTGTCTTCCTGTTCAAAACTTTCAGTTTCATCATCCATATCTTATTGACAATAGTTCCTAATGGGTTACTACATAGATTTCATTCGAATGCTAACTATAATATACGTCGAGGCCATATCAAGTAAATGATACATCAGAATATTCAGATTTGTCCAATGACGGAAGCGGATATTGCGTCCGTTTCAGACCTACTCAATCATTATGCCAGCAAGGCAGTGCTGTTGTGGCGCACCCCCGATGACATAAGGGATCATTTGCAAAGTTTTCTTGTTGCCAAAGACGAGCAAGGTATCATCGCCTGCCTGGCTTTGCAGGATTATGGCAATGGTTTGTTCGAATTGCGTTCCCTGGCGGTGGATGAAACATTGCAGTCCAAGGGCCTCGGTTCCAGGCTCATTAAGTTTGCCATTGAAAAATGCCGGAAAAATGCTGCCAAAGAAGTATTTGCACTCACCCGTAAAACAGAATTTTTCACCAAAAATGGCTTTCAGGTATGCGATAAGGCGAACTTTCCTCAAAAAGTCTGGAAAGACTGCCTTTTATGCCATAAGAAAGACTGCTGCGATGAACTCGCGGTAACTTATAAAATTTCCGATTGACAAAGACGCCCCATTGCCTATAGTTGGCGCTTTCCATATCATTAAATATTTATTTTTGGAGTTTTATTATGCCTCAGATTAAAGGTAAACGCATTGTTATTATTATGGAGTGCACAGAAGCTAAAGAAGCAGGTGTACCCGTTTCACGTTATATGACAACAAAGAACCGCGCAAACACCCCGGATCGTCTGGAAAAGCGCAAGTATAACCACTTTATGCGCAAGCACACATTACACCGCGAAAAACGCTAACCCATGCCCACGTTATTCAGTAAAATTATCGCCGGTGAAATTCCGTGCTTTAAGATTGCTGAAGACGAAAATTATTTCGCATTTATGGATATTCGCCCGGTAAATACAGGGCACATCCTGGTGATTCCAAAAGACGAAACCGATTATATATTCGATTTACCAGACCCTGTTCTAGAGGGATTACTCACGTTTGCCAAACCCATCGCCAAAGCCCTTGAAAAAGTCGTTCCATGTGAGCGAATTGGCATCATGGTAGCAGGTCTGGAAGTTCCCCATGCCCATATTCACCTTATTCCCATGACCGGCATTTCGGATCTGAATTTTGCCAATGCAAAAGATGCCGAAATGGATCACCTGAAATCCCTTGCCGACGAGATAAAAAAGCAGCTCTAAACAAAAAATCCTTGCTCCCTTGGGCTGAAGCTATAAAAAACTGGAAAAATTAACGATTCTATCGCTTGAATCTTAAGAATTACATGCAATTGTTGGTGTTTAACTAATAATTATTTTAAGCATACTACTGGAATTAGGAGAACTTTAATGAATACAAAGCATGTTCGGAGCTTTATTTCCGTTATCATATTTACTATGTCGGTTAGCTTGTGGTCACAAAATGACTTTATCAATACATATGGTACTGAAGCGGAACCCATTTACGATTCAAGAGTCCTGAATAATTACTTCGCTTTAGAAGGAATAGTGTTACTTTTCAGTGATGCTTCTACTGAAACTGCTGAGGTAACAATTGGTGATAATTCTATCATCGAAAATACACCTAACATTATAGATGCTGAGATTAATAAGCTTTCAGATGCTATTTTTTCACGCGATTATTATACGCTTACGATTGCAGAGACCGCCACTGTAGACACATTTGTAGACCCAGCTACTTATCGTCGTGGATGGCATGGAGCAAAAGCAATTCTTTTTAATGATCATCCGACCAGTTTATTTGGCTTTCCTTTAATT
>JABSQK010000467.1 GCA_013215875.1 Lentisphaeria bacterium | reverse complement strand
TATCAGCAAAAAAACGCTTTCTTGAAATCACAAGTTTCCTCACTCTTTATCTCATTGGCGCATTTTTTGTTTACCAATATAATAGTCTCACTATTCGTTTATCAGGTATTCTGCTGATGGGGCTAGCCTTGAATTCACTTGGTATTTTGATACATGATGGCTTGCATGGTTTATTAGCAAAAAATAAAATTTGCAATCACATCCTTAGTTTTCTATGCGGTCTACCTCTGTTGATTTCATCAACAGCCTATCGAACGACGCATACGGATCATCACTTTGAATTGGGACGTAAACTGGACTATGGCACATACAAACAACACCTGGGGAATAGGTACCTTGTTTGGTCCGCTTATTTTGCACAACTTCTAATGGGATCTGTGATTTACATCATCTTCATACCTATCCTGGCGATTAAATCAGCAGCCACCAAAACACGAATTGTTATTCTTGCAGAGTATCTTATAATTGTAGCGGTATTATTTGTTTGCCTGACTTATGTACCGATGAAATTGATTCTGTATTACTGGCTTTATCCATCTCTTATTCTAATGGTTTTATCAAACATACGGGGTTTGGCTTCGCATGCCTTGGGCGATCTTGATGATATATATCTTTCGAGTCGTACAGTAGAAGCATCACCGGTTACAGCATTCCTGTTTTTAAATGAGAACTATCACCTGGAACATCATTTGTTTCCGCAAATCCCAAGCTACAATCTAAAAAAGGTTCATGTACTCATATGGCATCGGCTGCCAAGGGCATTGTATTCTAAATCATATCTCGAGTTTTTTAATTCTTTTTTCAAATCCGCACTAACACTGTCTCTCACTCCCTGTGGGTTTGTTCAAGCGGCTGATAAGCAAGTTGATTATTCCGATGACAATTCCAAGGCACCTTACCAAGAAAAAGAATCCAAGATCATTGAAAGCTACGAATTATGAAACTTGCATTAATCTCTCCAAAAGGACCTCTCTATCGTCATAATGGTGGCATATTTAAAAAATCACTTCGTGCAGCTCCGCTTACTCTCACCACCCTGGCCGCATTAATCCCTGAGAATCTAAATGTCGAAGTCGAACTTTATGATGAAGGCATTGAAGAAATTCCAGAATTAGATGTGGATATGGTGGCGATGACAGTGATCACCGGTTCAGCCATGCGTAGTTACGCACTTGCTGAGGAGTATATGAAACGCGGCATAACAGTCGTTATCGGCGGTCCGCATGTTACACTTATGCCTGATGAAGCAGCTCAGCATGCAGATTCGATAATCACTGGTTATGCTGAAGTAAACTGGCCATGCCTCTTGCGCGACTTTTCACTGAACAAGCTAAAGAATAAATATACCATGGCGACTGATTTTAACCTACAAGACCCAGCTCTGCTGCCCTACCCAAGACGAGACCTTTTGAATGGAAAAAACTACAATACCACTCATACTTTTGAAGCGACCAGAGGCTGTGTTCATGAATGTGATTTCTGTGTAGTTCCCAGTGCCTGGGGCCGTAAGCCATTTCAAAAACCGATCGACCATGTTATCGCTGATATCAAACAAAGTGGAGCAAAACGCCTTGTCTTTTATGACCTCAATCTAATTGCCAACAGGCATTATGCCGTAGAATTATTTAAAGCACTCATTCCCCTGAACATTAGCTGGTTTGGCCTGTCAACCACACTCATCGATGATAAACTCGCTGAGCTGATGGCTCGCAGTGGATGCAAAGGTCTGCTTATAGGATTCGAAAGTATTTCCAAATCTGTACTAAAAGAATCTGCCAAAGTATTTAATCAGCCAGATAATTACCGTGATCTAATAGTGAGATTGCAGAAACAAGGCATTATGATCAATGGAACATTCGTCTTTGGTAATGATGAGGACCGCTTGGAAAACTTTGATATGATTAAGGATTTTGTTCTCGATACTGGAATAGAGCTTCCTCGTTTTTCAATTCTAACGCCGTTCCCTGGCACCCCGCTTTTCACTCGACTAAAAGAGGAAGGACGGATCCTTAATGAAGACTGGAGTCTCTACGACGGACAACATGTTGTCTTTCAACCCAGACACATGAGCCCAGATGAACTTGTCAAGGGACATGAAAAGTTATGGAAAGATGTTTACTCCTATTCTAGTATACTTAAACGTACAAGCCGACAAATGCTACGGCAGATTGCTTTTTCGCCAGTTATATTTGGTGCGAATATAGGCTATCGATTTTATGCGAGAAATTTGAGCCGGTTTTATACATGTATGGGAGGGGTGATATGAAGATCACTATTATTCATCCATGCATCGGTCGGATTCCAGGAAAAGACTATATTCGCTCATGGCAGATGGAGCCCTTGCCCCCTGCCTATCTGGCAGCACTTGTTCCAGATGATTGGAAAATTGCCTTCCATGATGATCGCATGGAATCAATCCCCTACGACGAGCAGACCGATATCGTTGCCATCAGTATCGAAACATATACTGCAAAACGGTGCTATCAAATAGCCACAGAATATCGTAAACGCGGAGTGCCTGTAGTAATGGGTGGATTCCATGCAACACTGGCTCCGCAGGAGGTCACCCAATATGCCGATGCCATTGTAATAGGTGAAGCAGAAGAAACATTCCCAAAACTATTAGCTGATTTCAAAGCGGGTCGCATGCAGATAAAATATGTCGCGCCAAAAAATAAAAAACTCGGTTTTCTCAGACCAAAGCGCTCCATATACATAGGAAAAAACTATCTGGATCTAGGTTTAATCGAAGCATCTCGTGGTTGTAAATTTCAGTGTGAATTCTGTGCAATCACAAGTTATTTCGAAGCCACACACCGGCACCGGCCAATCGATGTTCTGCTTGCAGAAATCGAGGAAATGAAACCCCATAAAAAACTCTTCTTCTTTGTCGACGATAATATTGTCAGTAGCCCGGATTTTGCTAAAGCATTCTATAAGGAACTAGCTCCCTTAAAGATTCGCTGGATCAGCCAGGCAAGCATTACTCTTACTTATGATGATGAACTAATGGGGCTAATGAAGGACAGCGGTTGTCAGGGCATACTCATTGGCTTTGAATCTCTAAATGAAAAAAATCTCGCCTCTATGAATAAACGATTCAATGCAGCTCGCGGTGGCTTTGAAGCAGCATTAAAAAAATTAAAGGAGTTTCAACTGCGACTCTATGCGACATTTGTATTCGGCTATGATCATGATACGATTGACTCATTTCAGGAAACGATCGACTTCTGCATAAAACACAAAATATTTATGACCGCCTTCAACCATCTCACACCTTTTCCCGGTACACCGCTTTATACACAATTAGAACAGGAAGGTAGATTACTCTACGACCAATGGTGGCTCGATGATCGCTATAGATATGGCCAGGTTCCATTTAAGAGTACGATCCCCCCTGAAATTATTCAGGAAAAATGTGTCGATGCAAGAAAAGAGTTTTACGCACTGGGTTCTACTTTCTATCGTATGTTTGATAAAACGAATTCAGGCAATCTGCAAATGCTCAAAGCATTCTGGTTCATCAACCTGCTTCTTCGTAAAGAAGCAAGACAACGTGAGAACTACCCCCTTGGCGATGAGAGCTTTCAAGGGGAAATTCTAAAAGCAGCACATCTGGACAGCCGAGTTCTTATTAAATGATATATGACCAGGCAACAATTGGGGATGATCAAGAAATAGCCGAATTACTTAAAGAAAGTACCATGCCCGGAAATATCGAAATTACATTTTCCCGAAATCCGAGTTTTTTCAATTCTGTTTGTGTCGAGGGAAGGAGCTCAGATATCATCATAGGTAGAGACCAGCGAAATAAGGTCAAAGCTCTCGGCACGCGCTCAGTAAAAACTGTGTTCCTCAATGGTCAAGAAATGCAAATGGGCTATCTTTCAGCCTTGCGCATTTCTCCAGAAAATAGAACGATGAAAAACCTGATTGATGGCTATGCAGCTATCTATAAAATCCATCAAGAAAACCCGGCTGACTTTTATATAACAAGTATCAATGCAGCAAATGATAAAGCCCGGCGAATTCTTGAGAGCGACAAGTTCAAGCTTCCCAAATACAGGTATATCGGTGATTATATCAGCCATGCATTCCGCCCGGGAAAATGCAAGACATCGAAGCTCTATATCATCAAACAAGCAGATGCTGAGGATCTCGATATGCTTTTGCAGTTTATACATCGACAAAAAGAACACTACCCGCTACTGCCCAATTATTCGAAAAAAGATTTTAATGATGGCTTGTTGAAAAGACTCAAGCTCGCGGATATCTCACTTTGTTACAGAAATAATAACTTAGTAGGTTGCATGGGCTTATGGGATCAACAATCCTATAAACAAAATATTCTACAGTCCTATTCTAGATCACTATCCCTGATACGTCCACTGATAAATGTTGTCTCTATACTCTCCCTGCATCCCAAACTGCCATCCCCCGGCAAAGTGGTAAATGCTGCAACTATCGCTATCCCTATAGTCGCGGATAAGGAAGTCGATATTTATGACGCTTTGCTTTCAACTGTTCTCAATCGGGCATCTGAAAAAGACCACGATCTACTTCTATGTGGGAGTAATGCACAGGACCCCCTGCAAGTTTCATGCAAGAAACGAAAAAGTGTGTCATTTAATAACCGGATTTACATTGTCGGCTGGGAAGAGATTGATACGCAAATACAAAAGACGCTTTCAGAATATTTCTATTTAGAGATGGGAGGATTATGAGCAAAATCACTTATGAGATACGAAAGATTTCAACACTTTCAGATAATGATAAGAGAGAGATGTTTTCACTCATGCAAAATGCCTATAAAAATGTTCACTGGGAAAATTTTACTAACGATCTCAAAAATAAAAATTACCTCATCCGCTTAATTGATCAACAAGAAGACTTATGTGGCTTTTCAACAGTACAACTGTTCACATCAAGCTTTCTAAATGAAACTGTGAATATTGTCTATTCGGGCGATACCATAATCGCACCTGCGTATTGGGGAAGCTTACAACTCCCACTCGCCTATGGAAAAATACTAAAAAGCATAAAACAAAAAGATTCAAGAAGGCTTTTCTGGATGCTTATTTCTAAAGGCTTTAGAACCTATCGTTGCCTGCCTGTATTCTTTCATGAGTTTTATCCGTCCTACAATAGGGAAACCCCAAAAGAACTACAGGTATTTATGGATCGACTGGCTATGAATAAATTTCCATCACACTATAAAGACGGTATTATTTATGCAGAAAAAAATGGCCAGTCTCTAAAAACAGAGCTGGATGTAAAAGAGCAGCATTTTAGATTAAATGATCCTCATATTGAGTTTTTTCTTAAATCAAACCCTGGGTATTATAAAGGCAATGAACTTCTCTGCATTACGGAGTTTAACGAAGAAAATATA
>JABSQK010000466.1 GCA_013215875.1 Lentisphaeria bacterium | reverse complement strand
AAAGCTTTTAGTATAAAAAATGGCCGCGAACAACCCACATTCCAGAAAAAAGCACTCGACACTCTGATGCATTATAGCTGGCCGGGAAATGTCCGCGAACTGCAAAACTTGATGGAGCGCCTGGTGATCCTGTGTATAGATGACCAGGTGACATTTGAGGATCTGCCAGATAACATATTGTCACCCACCAGCAGTATTGAGGGTGTGGGCAGTATCCAGTTCAATGAAGCACTTGTAGATCTCAAATTCAAGGATGCAAAACAGGAGATCGTCACCACATTTGAGCGGCAGTATCTCTCGGCCTTACTCAAGAAGCACAATGGTAATATTTCCAGCGCCGCACGACACGCCGGCATCGATCGACGGACAATTCATCGATTGATCAATGAGCTCGATCTGCCATTACGAAAAAACACTGTGATTTAAATGTCCCGCTTTACCGACTAAACTGTCCCTCATTATACCCTATTAGTACTGTTCAAATCATTATTTGAGCTCATTTATACACTTTGGCATCCCTAATGCTTCTATAAATCTACGAAACATAGGGATTAAGCACCCCTTCTTCCACCACCTAGTCACAAGCGTAAAGCCGGCCCCCAAGAGCCGGCTTTTACTTGTTTAAATTGTTTGGGAACGCTAGTCCTGGGAACGCTGAGCTCCAGCTCGGCAATTACACCCAAAACTAAACATTAGAAATGAAATTTCTACACCCCCTTATACTTGGTGAGCTGAAAGCTCAAAAGCATGTAATTGGGCAATGCCCAACCCGCAACTTCTACTTATGCCGAGCTGGAGCTCAGCGTTCCCAGGGGTTTCTTTATGCCGAGATGGGTCCTGAACTTACATCCTCAATTTGACTATAGAAGCCATTAGGCTATCATATTGGCTGCTTGATTTACCAGAGTGGCGGAATTGGCAGACGCGCTGCGTTCAGGTCGCAGTGGCCGCAAGGCCGTAAGGGTTCAACTCCCTTCTCTGGTACCAGATTCCCTCCTTCTTAAGCTCAAAAATAACGACAACACTGGTGCGATTTAATCCCTGGATTCGGTTTTAAAGGCACTTGTCTACAAGGCATTTAGCTCGATGCTGTTACGCTCGGTTTAGGCTCAATCTCTGAGTCGCTAATATTTTTAGGGTTTCGGGTTGAACTGCCTGCGCACTCACCTATGTTTACGACCCTTTAAGCCAAAAGTGTAGACTTTTGATTGGGCTTAACAGTGATAATTTATTGAACAATAATTGGTTACAACTATGAAAACATATTTACCAAAAGAAAGCGAAATCGTACGTAAGTGGTACGTCATCGATGCAGAAGGTAAGACCGTCGGCCGTTTGGCTGTGCAGATTGCCAATATCCTGCGTGGTCGTAATAAACCAACGTATACGCCACACCTCGATACAGGTGACCATGTCATCGTTTTGAATGCTGGCAAAGTCGTATTTAGCGGCGATAAAGATAAGAAAAAGATTTATCAGGATTATTCAGGATGGATGGGCGGACAAAAAGACTATACCGCTGAAACCATTCGTGAAAAAACACCTGAGCGTATTATCAAGCAGGCTGTTTTTGGCATGATGCCAAATGGTCGTCTGGGTCGTAAAATGTTTACAAAATTAAAAGTTTATCTCGGTACTGAGCATGACCATGTCGCTCAGAAACCAGAAACTCTGGATATCTAAGGGAGCCTATAAGAATGGAATTTACTGCAGCAACAGGTCGTCGCAAAGAAGCAACTGCTCGCGTTCGTCTTCGTAAAGGAAACGGAAATATTACCGTTAACAAACGCAAATTTGAAGAGTTCTTTACTACTGAGCCAATTCGTAAATTTATCTTGCAGCCATTACAAGCCATCAATGGTTTGGATGGTTACGATATCGATGTCACTGTAAAAGGTGGCGGACCAAAAGGTCAAGCGGGTGCAATGCGCCACGGTATCGCTCGTGCATTGGAAAATAATGATCCAACATTGCGCGAAGTATTGAAAGAAAACGGTATGTTAACTCGTGATTCTCGCGTTAAAGAGCGTAAGAAAACGGGCCAACCCGGGGCGCGCAAACGTTTCCAATTCTCAAAACGTTAAGCCGTATTTGCAGATTTCTAAAAGCCCCGTTTTGCGGGGCTTTTTTTGTTTTAAAGGCTAGCCTGGATAATTCATAAATCTCGTAGCGAAAGGGCTAAGTGTAAAAGTAGCAGTCATTTAGGGCTGCAAGATGGGTGTAGCCGTGCCGAGGCACGTCAAAATCATCGTCAGTTCTAAGTGACTCCTGCTGCAGCAATTCGCCCTTGCAGTAGATGGTTTTATGAATTATCCAGGCTAATGTAGAAAAGATTAAGATTAAAGGACAGCATTATGTCAAAGTTAAAAGTAGCAATTTTTGGAGCAGCCGGTTACAGTGGCGAAGAGCTCATTCGTTTATTGCTCAGACACCCTCAGGTGGAAATCGCTGCCATCACCTCGCGGCAGTATGACGGGCAGAACATTGCCGCGGTCTTTCCACGTTTTGCAGGAACAGACCTGAGCTTTGTAAAACCCGATACCGATACCATCGCAGCAAACTGCGATATTGCATTCCTCGCACTGCCGCACGGACTCGCCAGTGAATTTGCCATTCCCCTGCTCGAAAAGGGTCTCACTGTCATCGATATTAGTGCCGACTTTAGACTGGATGATGCTGATACTTACAAAACGTATTACAATGACCAACATCCTAATCCGGCATTGCTGGATGAAGCCGTCTATGGATTACCCGAACGGTATCGGGACGAGATAAAGTCCGCCAAATTAATTGCCTGCCCGGGTTGCTATCCCACCAGCATTATATTGGCCCTGAGTCCTATCCTAGCAGCCGGCCTTTGTGAATCAACCGGCATTATCGCCAGCAGTATGAGCGGTGTATCAGGCGCTGGCCGTAGTGTAAGCCTGCCATTTCTCTATGCCGAATGCAATGAAAGCGTGCGTCCCTATAAGGTCGTCGGCCACAGGCACACACCGGAAATTGAACAGGAATTAGCAAAAGCTGCTGGCGTGGAAAATATCATCATGAATTTCATTCCACATCTGGTGCCCATCACCAGAGGCATCCATTCAAGTATTTATGTCGATGCCAAAGACCTGGCGATTGATGCAGTTGCCGGTGCCCTGCACAGTGCCTACGATAACGAACCCTTTGTTCATGTACTTAATGATGGCGAACTCGCCGATACAAAACATGTTGCGATGACAAATCGTTGCGAAATTGGCTTTGCCTACGATCCACGGACCAGCAAACTGATACTCAGTTCCGCAATCGACAACCTCACGAAAGGTGCCTCAGGACAAGCAGTGCAATGTTTAAACATCATCCACGGTTTCGACGAAACAACCGCATTGTTATAAGCAGTAACTGATTAAACCCTCGTATCTTGAATCGAAAACATTCCGATTCCCTTGTCTTTTAGTCATGCTTCCGGCATATTGAATCAGGAGGCAGCATGACAGATAAAAAAACCGTCGCCATTTCGTGTGGCGGCACTGGCGGACACTTTTACCCCGGCATCACCATCGCAGAAAAATTCCGTGAGAATGGCGGCACTGTGGTTCTTTTT
>JABSQK010000465.1 GCA_013215875.1 Lentisphaeria bacterium | reverse complement strand
GCTTAAGGACAAATTCAGTCATAAGACTGCTATTATGATAGCAGCCGGACCCAGCCTGAATGATTGTTTGGACGACCTGAAAAAAGTGCGTGATCAGGCGGTATTTATTGCCGTTGGTCAATCATTGAAGCCCCTGTTGAATGCAGGAATTGAGCCGGATTTTGTTGTTGCGATAGATAGTGACCCTATTACCTATCAACAGTTTTTGGAAGCAGACTGCCCACACACTTATTTGATAGCCGGTGACAATATCTTTACCCCCATTATTGATAAATTTCCCGGTCGAACATTCTTCTTCTCCAATGCGTTGCAGGAATTGGCCTTTTGGCTCGATGATTTCAATGCCCTTCGGGGACGTTTGGAGGCAGGTGGAACTGTTGCGGTTACGGCCATAGACCTGGCTGTTTATATGGGATGCGAAAGCGTAATTTTCTGCGGTTTGGACCTCGCCTTTCAGGAAGATGGCACAACTCATGCGACTGGTAGTCAGTGGCAGAATCAGCGAATAAAAAAAGGAACAATTCGAGTGGACGGAAATTATAGTAAAGACGTGCCAACAACAAAACAGATGGCGGTTTATATCAGCATCATGAACATATTTCTTGAACAGCTGGTTAAGGCTAAGTCCACTAAATTTTATAATGCAAATACGGGCGGAGCAAAGCTCGAATCTACGGAACTCATCACACCTTCCCAAATTATTGAAAAGTTAAAAGAAAATACTGATAAATGCAATTTAGATAGCTTATATATAACAGGGGAAATACCCCCTGCAGATCTCTGTGTAGAAAAAATGGAAACGACCATTTCTGAATTAGAAGTGATTGAGGAAAGTGCTGAAGAATTATTGAAACTCTCAGTAAAGCTCGCTGGCAAAAGTTCACGTAAGACACTTGCCAGAATGGCCAAACTTGATAAAATAATTTTGAAACAAGAAGCAGCAATTCAATTATTAAATTGCGCAGTTATGAGTACCTGCATGCATCTTATTTCAGGAAACGTTGATGACAGCGATGATCAGCAACAACTACTATATCACCAGCTAAAGGGCGGCGCCAACTGGTTGATATGGCTACTGAGCAGTACTCGAGATAAATATATAAGTATAAATACGGAGGTCTAATGGCTATGAAATCAACATTTAAAAAGCCCGGGTTCGGATATACCGAAGTCCAGGCAAGCACATCGTCACCAGGTAAACGCGTGGTCATGATGTATGATGGCATCTTGAAAAATCTACGAATTGCGATAGATAAATTAACGGATGCGGAACCTGAAGACTTTGAAGAGATTCACAATGCCCTAGCCCTTGCGGAACGCTTGATTACCGAATTGCGTCTTGCTCTCGACCATAAGCTCGGAGGGGAAATTTCACAAAACCTTGAAGGTCTTTATGAGTTTTGGGTTTTTTATATTTCAGAAGCAAACATTAATAAAGATGTTGAGAAAATTCAATCTGTTTATGAGCAGGTAAGCGCCTTGCGCGAGGCCTGGGATGAAGCTGCAAAAGAAGCAATAAAGATGGGGATAAGCAGCAACGTATGAGTGACGGAAGTGATATACTATCTGCAGTCGATGCATGGGAAGCTGAGTTGACAAATGTTCAGTCTGCTGTCATCGATAAAGATTACGATGCTTTGCGGCAGGCTTCGAGCCGAAGCGGCAAGCAGTATCATATTATCCATAAAGTAATTAGAAATGGTTCCATCGAAGATAAGTCATTACGAACACGCTTAACTGAACTGGCTACAAGCTGGCTTAAAATACAAGAAACAATGAAAGAATGGATGACTGAAGTCGAAACCGAACTCGACGCTGTAAGCGCAAAAAATAAATTAAAAAAGAAAATGAATAAAACATATCATAATTTCCAAGATACATCTGGTACTCATGTAAAACTGAGGGCTGAATAATGAGCGATGAACCATTCTACGCACGCAATATTGAGGTGGATCATCTTGTTGATGGGTCCCGCAAACAAAGCCGGATGTACCAGAGAAAAAAACCGCTCAGCCGGATTATCAAAGCCGAGGATGTCGTCAGTGATGAAAATGTAACGTCGATAATTGGTGGCGAGCATCCTGTCGAGGAATGTCAGGGTCCGGCAATTATTCTGGAAAAGAAAGACGACAAAATTTACCGAATTCTTGTTACCTGCACCTGTGGTTCCAGAGCGGAATTACTGTGTGAGTATGATGAGGATGAAGAAGCAGAGGGCGGGGGAGAAGTAGATGAAATTGAAACAAAAGACCCAAATATAATGATAGAAGGAGTAGATAATGGCTAATACAGTTGCCACAGACCTTTCAGTAATGGTTGTATCAGGACATGCTGCAACACGACTGAATATAAAACGTTTTCTAGAGCGCCGTAAACACACAGTGCATGTCGCAACAAGTGGACGTGAAATGATAAAGATGGATAAGAACTTTCTTGGTAACTTATTGATCGTCGATAACATGCTGCCGGATATGCCGGTAGAAGAAATGTTATTTACAATGCGGGAAAATCGCCGCTTAATGAAAGATATTGCCAATATCGACTATGTCCCAGTCGTATTAATTGCCGGTGCAAATGAGGTGATTGATGACAAAAAGCTGGCAGGTCTTGGTGTCATTGCACGTTTAACAAAGCCATTGAATCTAAAGAAAATGGGCGAGTTTCTCGAATTGGTTAACAGCGGTGAAATAAATGTGCAAAGTGAAAAGCATTGCAATATTGGCATACTCGACCCGGAAATTCGCGCGCAACAATATATGTCAAAATTGCTCGAAGCAGAGGATGTAAAAGTCAGCCGTCTCGGCGATGTGTTCGACCTGAGAGCATCACTGGGACATGGCGAATTGGACATTTTAATCATCGAAATATTGGTTGTGAAAGATGAACCGGATATATTTTTTACAGAATTATTAGGGATAAATCCCAAATTAAAAATCGTTGTTTGTACAGCGTATATGGATGATGATGAACAGGAAAAAATACACGAGGTTGGGGTGAGTGATATCATGACTAAACCGATTGACCCAATGAAAATACGTAAACGTGTAAGGGAGCTGGTTGGCGAATGGGAACAAGGTTAATTATAAGCAGTTTACTACTGCTATCCTGCATTTCATGTTTGCACAAGGAATTAAAACCGACTCTTGTGATAAAGGGTAAGATATTGCTTATGCCGCCTGTGGGAAAAGCGGAAGCTGATGTAAAAATAAACCTGGGGCAGCATTTGAAGAATGAGATCAGCCGTATGACTCAGGGGCGCCTTATTTATGCCATGGATGTGCCTGAACTTCGTAAAGTGATCAACCAACAAAACCTGATGCCTCGTGGAAAAATCAATAAGCAGGAACTTATAGATACAGCCACTGCCTTGTATTGTGACACGGTAATCTTCACTGAACTAATTGATACAGAGCAGTTGCCTCCGCAGCGCATGGTCATTCGTATTCTTATGCTGAAAGTCTCAGACAAGGATGTGGTTGAACTGAGTTCGGCTGTACTGGATATAAATATGGAATCTGCATTTGAACGAAAGAAGTTCTCCAAATTTATTCGGCATAGCGAAAAAGCGGAATTTTTGGACCGTTGGAACGGCAAATCCAGCGATTATCAGGTAGATACTGCCAGATTATCGCCTTCGAGATTCAGGGAATACTCTGCCTGCCAGGTGGCGTTTCAGCTCTATAAAGACTTTAAATAAAGAAAAAAACGTATTTCTTCCTAAAAAAGCCTCAAAGCTGACGATAAGTGAGTAGTGGAGAGCAAAAACGTTTAAAGTTATTACGGAAAATAACAAGTTGGCACACTTGTTGCGCTCCTGTTAGATGATTAACTGGAAAAATGAGTAATGACGCTGCTTTAAAGGATAAAACAGCTTCATAAAACAAGATACGAATGATGAATATAGACGGTAACATCCACCCCAGTTCACAGGTCGGAAGTGTAGAAAGCATAATTCCCAAACAAGAATCCCAGGATAACAAGGGCGATAATGTCCAACAAGATCCTGCA
Organism: Lentisphaeria bacterium; assembly: GCA_013215875.1. Lineage (GTDB taxonomy): Bacteria > Verrucomicrobiota > Lentisphaeria > JABSQK01 > JABSQK01 > JABSQK01. The sequence continues at coordinate 828 of JABSQK010000465.1, read as the reverse complement.
AGATTGGAATTATCCGACATGGCAAAAAACTTTTCTAAGGCAGTACAGCATTTGAAAGAAGCTGAAGAACCCCGCCCAGAAGAACTTGCCCGAGGAAAGGAAATAGTCAGGAATTGGCAACAACCAACCGATCAGGAAATCGATATAATTATTAACGATCTGTTCACAGAGTAATATTTCCTAAAAAAAGAGTTACAGAGACGAGCCAGGGCTGCTTTTCTCTGTTTTTCTATTTTAAAGCAAAAGTCTATTTAAAAGAAGTGGGATCAGTATCATAAGAATGTCACCGATGTCTTGACTGGTCCCGGTCCCTTAATGCCTTGGTCATTGAACCTTGAACCTTGTTTTTTTAACCTATAGTGCCCTTTTGCAAAAAGCATTAAGCAATTTACAGGTAAAATATGTCCATAGTATTTCTAAAAGATGCATCCGTTCGTTATGGCGACCGGGTGATACTGAATAAAATAAATTATAGCATTGTCCATGGCGAGCGGGTAGGGCTGGTTGGCCGGAATGGTGAGGGTAAATCCACCATGCTTAAAATCCTGGCGGGATTAATGGTGCCGCATGAAGGGGAAATGGGCGGACGGAATAATATCCTTACGGGATTCCTGCCACAGGAATTTGATCTGGATGATTCATTGACTGTCTATGAGAATATTGAAAGTGGTGCGCGGCATATATCTGCTTTACTTGATAAATATGAATCTGGTGATTATCCAGATTCTGAGCAGGGCGAGCTGGAAGCGGAATTAACCCGGCTCGATGGATGGAACCTCGATGTGAAAATTCAGCAACTTATGAGTGCCTTAAAAACACCCATGGGTG
>JABSQK010000464.1 GCA_013215875.1 Lentisphaeria bacterium | reverse complement strand
GTGATTTCCGCTTGTAGCTGGGTGAATTCTGTTTGTATGTTTACGATGTCTGTTGAGGTTTTTGTTCCGTCATTTGCTTCGACTGCCAGTTCGTGCATACGTCCAAGCATGTCATTTATTTTCTGCAACCAGGCATCGGAGGTCTGTAACATGGAGATACCGTTATCCACATTGTTACGAGCCATTGATGATGAGTTGATCTGTGAACGCATACGTTCACTAATACCGATACCGGACGGGTCATCGATTACTTTGATTTGTCCTGAGGACAGACGGGACATAGAGGCTTTCAAACCGCTGCTGTTTGCTTCCAAACTAGCGAACACGTTGAAAGCGGGGGTATTGTTGTATACTTCGAGTGCCATGATTTCATTTCCTTATGTTTGTTTAGTTGACATCCTTGTCATTTTCGACCCCTTGTTCGAGCATCATACACCGGCAACTGAGTTTTTTTCCTTTTGGATCCTCCTTGGGTTTGAATTTCCAAATTTTCAGGGCCACTTATCTATTATCGTCAAAGTAAAATTTTTATTTAATGCATTTGGTAAAAATTAATCAATTTGATTAATCAGTGGGTAATTGAGATGAATCTGAGGGTATTTTGAGGGAGTTTAGACCAATTCTGGACGATGAAGGATAATTAAAGTCTGGTCATCTTCCTGTTGGCGGTCGCCGGCAAAATTTTTAACTTCTGCCAATATGCCATGCGTTGCTTTTTCAGGCGATCTATCCATCGCTTTCCAGAGTTCAAGCAAACCCTCAAGACCAAGCTCGTCATCGTCTTCATCCAATGCCTCAGTCAAGCCATCGGAAAACATCATTATGGAGGCACCGGGTTGCCACTTAAATGAAAAGGTGTCGTAATTGCTCAATTCATTTGGCAGCAATCCGAGTGCAGGGCCATCAGGCGAAATGATCTGAATATCGCCAGTTGGAGACTGAATGAGCAATTCGGTGTGCCCAGCTCGGGCATAATCAACAACGTGGTCATGTTTGTCGATTAAAAGACAGGCCAGAGTAATAAATTGCGCTGCATCTGTGTCTTCGTATAAATGACTGTTGATCTCACGTAAAAGGCCCTCAAGGTCTTCTTTGAAGCGCCATGCATTGGTATGGATGATACTGCGGCACATGGACATTAACATACAGGCTGGAATACCTTTACCACTGGCGTCAGCAACAATGACCAAGAGTAAATCTTCTGAAATTTGGATGAAATCAAAAAAGTCCCCGCTGACTTCTCGGGCGGCAATGCAGTCCGCAAAAATTTGATAATTGTGATGAATCGGTGAATCAGATGGAAGCAAGGACATTTGAATGTTCTTGGCAAGTTCGAGTTCTTGTTCGATGCGTTGCTGCTGATTTAAGCGTTCATATATTTGTGTGAAAGTTAAGCCAAGAGCTACCTGACTGGACAATGATTCGAGTAGGAAGACGGATTCACTGTCAAATAAACGCGTTGTGCCACTGCGATTTATTGCACAAATTACACCGAGTTGATCACCATCTATTTTGAGAGGAACAGACATCAAGGTCTCAATTGGGCCTGCCCCATAGTGCTCTTTGAAATCGTCTTTTAAGACAGAAATATTGGAGATGACCTGGTTGATCAAACCCTCACTATTGAGATTTATGAGCTCTCTTTCAATATCGTCTATAAACTTATGAGTTCGTTTATTTATGTCGCCATCATAGGCAGGAAAAACCCCGTAACGGGCGATTTTTCGAGCGGTATTGTCATCCGAATCCATGAAGAAGATGAAGACATTTTGGGCTTCTATAGCTTGGGCGATAAAGCGTGCAACTTGTTCCATCCATTCATCGGTATTTTCACTGTAGCCAATACTGGCAGCATAACGATTAATAAAGTCGATCATCTCTGTGCGTTCTGTTCGCGCCAGTCTGGCCCGCACTTTGTATTTATATTTTCGTATATACTGGTGAATGTATAATCCGGTCATTATGATAATGATAATGATCAAAATTGAAATTTTCATGCTATGACTCTTATTTAATCAGATAAAAGATATTCTCTTCTGAGAACAATCATAATTGATTCGAAAATTAATTTAGATTTTTTAATGCTGGCAGACGGTATTTCAGCAGCATGGCTTCGTTTGCTTGTTTCAGGCTCTCTTTGTCGAGAACAAGCTTTTTAGGGGTGTATTCAAATTCATAGACATGGAATTTGCCATCGACTGGTTTTTTCAAAGCCAGTTCTATGTCTTGCAGGGAATTTATTTCTTTATTATTCAGCTTACGCAACCAATTATAGCGGAAGGAGCGGTAACCGACTAGACTCTTGTTGTCGACCATGCTGCCAAGGATGATAATTTTCTGTGATTTATCAAACAGCTCCCACTGATTTCGCTCAAGGTTCACCAGGCGTTGGGGCGCCCTGGTACGCCAGTTTTTCCACGATTGCAGAAACGGTCTGGAGAGTTCAAGAAAGACCAGACCACCCGTATTTATGTACTGTGGTGATTTTTCATATTCATTTGGAATAATGCTGAAATCAGATTTCTTAATGACATCCATGACAACCGTAACGGTTATTTTCTTTTTATTACGCCATATTTCTAATAGGCGTTTATCTCCTTTTTTGGAGCGTGTAGAAATAAGATGGCCAATTTCAAGTTTGCCATAATCCGGGTCGATGTAATCGAATTTTTTATCAATATTATAGTCATCGATTTTAAGGATGACATCGCCAACTTTGAGTCCCGCATTATCAGCCGGGCTTCGCTTTCTGATAAAACTAAGGTACAAACCATCTTCTGATTCAGGTAAACTGAGGTAATCGCGCAATTGGCTATCGACACGGCTGTAGCCGAAGCCTATCTTAGGAAAACCATCGTAAGTGGCATCATCGCAATCGTTCAGAAAATGTTGAATTACAGGGGAAGGGACCAAGGTTAATATTTCTGTGTCAGAGTTGTAACTCGAAGCGAGCCCAGAAAGTTGATTCTTTTCATTTAGGACAGGGGTACCGTATAGCCGGCTGCGTCCTGGAAGTGTTACATTGATAAGATAGACAAGTAGGCGATTGTCCGGATAGTATCCGAGCGTGGCTTTTTGCATCTTTCCTTCGGTGATAAGCGCATCGCCATTCGCCTCGAATTGATAGATATTTACGGATTCTTTGAGCGCGAGTTTATCAGCCAGTTTGATTGATTGATACGCGCTGACATTGCTGCTGTCAACGGCTTCAAGTATGGCGAGATTCGCCGAGTAATCGATGTATTTTATACGGGCTTCAAATTTCTTTTCTGATTTGTAATCCTCCAGCTCAATATATTTGGCATATTGCAGTATGCGTGAGGGTGCAAGAATCATATTGGGGCCAATAAAAACGCCTCTGCCATAGCTCTTGTAAGGGCTGCGTTTTAACCAGGGATATATATAACTAAACTGCTGATTGCTGACATTAATTTTTATGACATAATTGGCCGCTTCTGTTTCGGGTATTCGCGTATCAGTTGTATTTGTGGATGAATTTTTACTTGTTTGGCAGGCTGTAAATAAAATACTTGTTGCAAGAATTATTGTTTTGACAAATATCATTTTCATTTGATAAGCCGATCTTTTGTTATTCCATAACGTGTTAGTATGCGCTTGTTTACAACGTCTATATCGGCGCTTTTAATGATCAGTGGGCGGAGGTTTCCCTCTAACATAATGCTGTGAAAATCGGTCTTTTTGGCAAAAGCCGTTTCAACATCTTTGAGATATTTGATTTTCACACCATTTATTTCAGAAATGAGTGAATGCACGTATTTAGCAAATTCAGTATTAACTGGGTCTGGAAGTATGGAACTTAATACGACGATTTCGGGGTGTTTAATGTAGTACTTGTCTTTCAAGTAAAAATTATAAACATGCATGACCTGTTCATTTTTAATTCCATGGGCGCCGATCATGTTTCTGTTTGCCACCTGGAAAACCATGCCGGCAAATACCAGATATGGGGGATCTTCCTCATATTGGTTGGCAAAGATTCGATAGGGTGCACAGCCCTTCAAAGTAATTTCAACTGTTTGTGTTTTCTTCTCGCGAAAAAGTTCGAATTTTACCTTATCGCCGTGAAATTTTCGTTCGACAATCTCTTCCAGTTGGATCAGTTCACCATCGATTTTGATTTTACCATCACTGCTGATCGTTTTGCCATCAATTTTTAGTAGAACATCCCCTTCTTTGATTTTGCCAAATGCGGAACCAGCTTCTACGACTCTATTGACATAAACACCAATATTATCATCCTTCAGTCCTAAATATTCACGCATGACGGGATTTTCCAGATTATCATGATCGACTGCCAGTTCGACATAGCCATCATATTTTGAATCCTTAATATCCTGGAGCATACGCTTGATAACAGGAGTGGGTATCATGTATCCGGTATTTTGGGCAACAGAGCCTCTATATCCCTGGAATGCGACCCCAATAACTTTCTGATTCTGTATTATCGGGCCGCCGCTATTGCCTGGATTTATTGCTGCATCTACTTGGATTGTTAAGTGTGAATCCATAGAACTGTGACTGTATTGTCTAAACTCAATGCGCGAAACGATACCACGGGTGATGCTCATGCGGCTTCCACCGATGGGGTAGCCATATGCGGCAACTGAGGAATTCAGCTTTGGAATGTCGCCAAAGTCCAGCGTTTTACTGCCTTTAAAAAACTCATTGTCTTCCAGCTCAAGGATGGCCAGGTCGCAATCGTGAGCAATAAATTTGACTTTTGCAACAAAACGGCGACTGCTGCCTTCCCGTTGCAATTGAATAAAGCGCGCGTTACTCACAACATGGGCATTTGTCATCACGCGTTTCTTATCAATAATGAATCCTGTGCCAATGCCACCGCCCATGCCGGAACGTTTCCAGGGTTCACGATAGTTTGGCGACTGGGTGGATACTGAGATGCGAACGATGCTTTTACGAACGTTTTCAGCCTCAACTATACCTGAATCTTCCATGAAACCGGTAAAGATACATAGCATGCTTAAAATGAGTCTGATTTTCATTGGGTTAACTTTTTGTAATTTTGGTAAATGCACCGCTAGGCCCTATTTCGAGCATTCGATCTACAGATTTGCGGGCGCGTACACGGATATCTTCCGGTACTTCAATTTGATATTGAGTGTAGAGTAGCGCATCCCGCGTTTCCTCCAGGGTAATTTCGTTCATATGCGGGCAGCGAATACTACAGATCCGTACCATTTCCTTATCGGGATTTTCAGAGGCAATATTATCTGCCATGCTGCATTCTGTCATCAACATGTAGTGACTGGCCTCGTTATCCTTCACATAGTTGACCATAGCAGAGGTACTTCCGGTGAAGTCACAGGCTTCGCAAATTTCCGGTGAGCATTCAGGGTGAGCAAGGATGACGACACCAGGAAACTGCTTGCGGGCATTCTCGATATCTTCCAGTTTAAATTGGTCGTGAACTTCACATTTACCATGCCAGCCGATCATCTGATAATCAAGATCAGAGTCCACTTTTGGTGTTTTTGTAGGGAATATGATGTGTTTACCCGTCTCGATCGCCACATTACGGGCAAGATATTCATCAGGTAGAAAAATGACAGTTTCCGTACCGAGAGATTCGACTACAGCTTTCGCATTTCCGGATGTGCAGCAGATATCACACTCTGCCTTTACATCGGCATAGGTATTAATGTAAGTCACCACAGGTACACCGGGAAATTGCTCTTTGAGCTTGCGAACATCAGCAGCTGTGATACTTGCAGCCAGTGAACAGCCGGCAATTTTGGCTGGTAAGAGTACCGTTTTCTCAGGATTAAGGATTTTTGCGGTTTCAGCCATAAAGCGTACACCACAGAAAATGATGATATCTGCATCCGTTTCAGCAGCTTTTCGGCTCAATTCGAGAGAATCACCCACAAAATCAGGTACAGAATTGAAAAGTGCAGGTTCCATATAGTTATGCCCCAGAATCACAGCATTGCATTGCTTTTTAAGGGTATTTATCTCATCTGCCAGCTCAGCTTTGGCCTGCAATTCGAAATCAGGAACAATTTCTCCCAATTTTTCCTTTAGCATTTCATAGGTGGAGATCGTATTCATTGGCTAATTTCTCTCATTTGCCATTTATTTACGCTCGATTATAGTATTTGTGTCATCGAGAACAATTATTTGTGCCTTATGCACTTTAGCCTCATTTTCATCAAAATGTGCAAAACTCATTATTGTGATAATATCGCCTGGTTCACCTCGCCTTGCAGCAGCCCCATTCAAACAGAAAACCTTGGATCCAGCTTCTTCAGGTATAGCATAGGTCTCTAATCGTTCACCATTTGTGATATTCACAATTAAGATACGCTCATAAGGGAGGATTTGAGCAGCATTCATGATCTCTATATCGATAGCCAGACTACCCTCATAATGAAGGTCAGCCTGAGTGAGTCGTGCCTTATGTATCTTACTTTTTAGTAAATTGACTTGCATGTGCTTTATTTTCTTTCATCTATTAGAGGGCATACAATATATCTAAGAAAGGTTCACGCTAGTGCTCTGACAACATTAAATTTTAGGACTGGCATCAAAAACTCAAGCAAACAAGTCTAGTTTAAGCTTTGACAGAGCACCAGTCTTTACTAGCAGATTTTCCTTATAAGATAGACAGTAGTAGCTCCAGCCCAAGGGGAATTACAGGAGCGGTATTTGGCGTCCTTATTGTCCACCAAATCTTCCTGAAATAGCAAAATTCCACTCAAAAAAGGCCCCTTTTTAGTCCTTTTTTATGAAAATATTAAAAAATAAAATATTGAAATATTGAGGCTAAATTGGCGTTAAGTGTGATCTTTTTGTCGTAGTATTTGGCAAAAAAGCTTGCAAGTACCTTATTTTCTTTCATAGTGAGTATCAGGCTGTTAATAGGAGGATAAATAGATCTAATAAAGTATTTTTAGTTTAGTCATAAATATAACTCAGCAAAAATTATAGATCTATAACATACAACTTACAAAAAATATCTCATACATACAATAATCACATTTCAATGTGTTATTTCATAGGAGTCTTGTACCCCTATCAAATGGCTTGGAATTGTGAAATCTGTCTAAAACAAATAATATTATGAAACATAAGGAGGCACCGGAGGGTTCATATAAAATAATTTGGAGTTATTTAATACTTTCTTCAACAAGGGTTGAAGATATTTACACATAAAACAAAAGAACAAAAAAGGAGACATTTATATGTCACTTACTAAAAACCTAGTTGCAGGGATACTCGTTTGGTTCATCGCGGCAGTCACATATGCCGAAGATACGAATCAGCAGATTCTTGAACAGCTGAAAGCAATGCAAAAGCAGCTTCAGCAACAGAAGGCAGAGATTCAATCTCTAAAAGGTCAAGTCGACCAAAAAGTAAACGCGCAGGATCTTGATGCAGCCATTGATATGTCAATGGATGATGCCCTTTTCCAGGGTAAAGTCGGCGGCGTTAACTTAGCTAAGAATACAGGTGGTTTATCCCTTAGTGGTGACCTTCGTATTCGTTTTCAACAGACTGACATAGACAGTACTGATACGACATCCGAAATATGGAATCATCGTTTGCGTTTAGCTTCTGTTTATAAAGTTGGTGATGTCACAGTCAAAGTTGGCTTGAAAACTAATGTCGGTAGTTATACCAGCGGAAACAGTGCCTGGGATGGCGGTTCCACTGGTGATATTGGTGTTGACTATGCATCTGTAGAAATGAAAGTTGGTAAGGATATGACTGGTATCTTCGGACAGCAGAAAAATCCATTCACTCATGCAGGTGTCTTGTTTGATACAGAATTTCGCCCTCAAGGTGCGACTTTACTGATGAAAGCAGGCGATATTGATATTACTGCTGGTGTATATAATATGGGCGTTAATGGCAGCAATACAGAGTTTCTCTGGGCTGTTCAGGCTGGAATGGAAATAACAGAAAACCTGCCAGTAAAAGTTGCGTTCTACAGTTATGAAGATAGTGATAACGCATCTGATGATGTAGATACCCAGGTTGATATCTATGCGTCTATGAAATTGCCTGCCGGCAATATAGATGCCGACGTTTATGTTCAGTACACTGATAATATCGGTGCTGATGACGACGGCGGAGCTACCAATGGTGTTCTTGGCGGCGATGAGACAGATGCCATGGTTGTTGGTCTCAATCTTAAAGACGGTAAGTATTCTGGTGGTCTTGCATATATAAGCTCTGGTATGAACAGTATGGAAGATGCTACTAACGATGGCGATTTTGCTATCAATGGCGTTGGTGTTGATGTTGAAGGTTATAAACTTTCAGTAAACTATGCCTTAAGCAATGCTGAAACAATTGGATTCACTTATCGTTCAGTTGAAACACGTGACGGTACAGTTGAAGATGAAGCTGAAATACTTCAAGTTAATTACAATATAAAATTCTAATCTGATTAGAATTTAAGTTTTTAAGCCCCTCGATTTATCGAGGGGCTTTTTTTATGCCCGGGCTCTTCATATTATACCAGAGTTTTGCTGGGTGTATTTTGGGCTTAGTCAAAAGAAACTCTCTTAGCACATCGCGAATATTGAAATCGAATTCTTTAGCGCGCTCATCACAGAGCTTGGCGAGAAAGCTAAATCGCCCACCGCCACTGGCGGCCAGAAAGGTACTTAAAGCCAAAGTAATTGTCTCATCAGGCTTCATTTGAGGTGAAAATAACTTCTTTTTCAGGTCAATGTCGAACTTTATTCCATAGAGCCCATAATTAGCAAAACTGTTTTTAAGGAATTGTTCTTTAACAATTTCTGCTAATTCACTGCGGTTTACAGTGAGTGTAACGAGGTAATTTTCATAGGGTATTGCTTTGAATAGCTCGTTCTCGGTAAAATGGCCATTTAGCTCCCTTTGCATACGGTTGTAGAGTACAGCATTTGCAGACGTTTTCCATTTTATGGACTGGCAGATGAGTGATTGAATAGGGCAATCCACCCCGGGGATGGCTGCAATAAGTTTTGGTTCATCAAATTTATGGATCAACTTTTTCTTAATGTCGCGGATCATTTGAAATTCCTTAGCCAATTTTTTCTCTAATTCAGCGTCCTTTTTGAATTTTGAGCTGGGCAGGAGAACCGATTCGCAATGAATCAGGCGCTTTTTCACCGTATCGATTTTTAACTTCATGAAGATGAATTCCTTGGCATATTCGCCAGCTTGAGCATAAAAGCTGCCTGACCAAAGGTTTTTACCGGCGATTTTTTGATGGCTGTGTCCGCCTAGGATGATATCAATCTCAGGAAAGCGATTGCTAATATCCTTTACCCGGCTGGAGGGTGAGTTTTGAAATACGTAGCCCTGATGAATGGCTAGAACGATAATGTCCGGCTTTTGTTTGAGTATGTCAGGCATAACTTTTACGAGCGCATCTTCAACCTTGATCACCTGATAGTTCTTATAGCGCTTGCCCCAATACCATTTCGATAACCAACTGGTATTCATACCGATAAGGGCAATTTTTACACCGGATTTATCGATGATTTTATAACTGGGCAGGAATTTGTTTTTGAGGGATAGATTACCGTTCAATACTGGAAATTTGCACATCGCCAAATTTTTAATGAATTGCTCTGTGCCAAATTCGATATCATGATTACCCGGGACCCAGGCATCGTATTTCATGGCATTCATCATGTCCAGTGTAATTTTCCCCAGGGTCAGATAAGCATCTAAAGTCCCTTGCGTTGTATCGCCACTGTCAACCAGCAGCAACTTGTCAGCACCATATTTTTCCCTGTACTGTTTAATTGCAGTGGATACACGTAAGAAATTACTGCTTTCCCCATGTATATCTGTCGTTTGAAAGATGTATAAATCCTTTTCAGCAGCAGAAGCGCAGATAAGAAGGGTGATAAAAAACAATAATTTTTTCATGGAAGCTAGTCTACTACGGATTTGCCACAAAAAAACTGGAATGATGATTTTAAAGTAGCCGCGACACGCCGTGGTGCAGAATCGCTGTTCTGTTTTTATTGTTAACAATGATTATAAGGGTTCAAAGGATTCGGAACCTGTCTTCGACAGGAATTAGATTATTATTCCGCAGCACAGCGTGTCGCGGCTACCTTAATGGATTCCATAAAGAATTCGGATGTCTTCGACAGGAATTTAATTATGACTCTGCCATTCGGCGACTGGCAGCTACTTGAATAATACAGGAAGACAGCTTTCAGCCCTTGCCGATACTCGCCTTTATGCGACGAATACCGCGACTGGAGCTCTCTTCTTTATTGATTTTGAACGATCCGAGATCACTGGTATTGGCTGCATGAGGGCCACCACAAATTTCTTTGCTGAAATCGCCAATGCTGTAAACTTTGACTTTCTCGTCGTAGCGGTCAGAAAAGACGCCTATTGCACCAGCAGCTTTAGCTTCTTCTACAGTCATTTCTTCAAAATCAATCGACAATGCCTTTTCAATTTGCTCATTGACAATGCCTTCAACTTCTGCGAGCTTATCCTTTTCAACCTTTTCGGGGTGATTAAAGTCGAAACGTAAGCGATCCGCTGTGATATTTGAGCCTTTCTGAGAAACATGATCACCCAGTACCTGCTTTAGGGCCTGTTGTAAAAGATGTGTTGCCGTATGCAGGCG
>JABSQK010000463.1 GCA_013215875.1 Lentisphaeria bacterium | reverse complement strand
TTTTTTGATGCAATCCAGCGTCTCTTCAGGCCCTTTTAAATTTAATTTATGAACCCCCTTTTTTAGTGTATTTTTCGCGAGAAAATCTGTGAATAAAACTGACCGCCAGAAATATAATTTTGATATGAAAAAGTGAAAATCTAATTTTTTTCAAGAAAATTTTTTTCGAAACAGTGCTCTGCGATTGAGTATTTAAGGGGCTCCAGCAATTTTTTAGATTTCTCAAAAAGTCCTCAATCGCTCTGAAATGCCCTAAATAAAGGGTTTTTGGCAAATAATCGCTGTTTTTTGGGAAATCTTTTCCAAAAAATTTTGCATTCATCGTAGAATGTATACTTTACGGGCAGCGGGTATAATCCCCTAAAAATATTAACCAATAACAAAGCGAGGTATAGAATGAACAAACAAGGTCTTGTAGAAGCGATCTTAAAGAACAAGGACGCAAATATCGACACTAAAGCTCAGGCAGAACGTGCAATTAATGCAGTATTAGCAGGTATTGCCGCGGGTCTTAAAAAGGATGCCAATGTACAATTAATTGGATTTGGGACATTCACTGTCAAGAAACGTGCGGCTCGTAAAGGGCGCAATCCTGCAACTGGCGAAGTAATAAAGATCAAAGCCAGCAAGGTCGTCGGTTTCAAAGCTGGCGCTGCACTTAAGGCAACTGCATCTAAGGCAAAAGTCTAGTAACAGTTACGTTAAGCATTTTTAGGGCAGCCCATATTGGGCTGCTTTTTTTTTGCCAATATCAGGCCAGGCTTATTAGTCTTGCGACTTACCGGATTTTTTCTTTGACTTCTTTTTGTGGTTTTTAGACTTCGAGTGATCTCTGTCTTTTTCACGACGTTCTTTATTGCGTCCTTTGGACTTATCTCTATCGCCCGAACGTGATTTATTTTTTGGATTATTCCCGGATCTATCCTTGGAAATATCTAACTCATGGCCGTTGATTGTGAGTTTTTTCAAGGATTTATAAATTTCTTTTGGCATCCCTTCCGGCAATTGAATAAAGCTGTGTTCATCGTACATGCGAATACTACCAACTAATTTAGAATCGATACCGGCTTCTTCAGCAATGGCCTGGACGATATCGCCTTTGCCCACACCATGAATATCACCAAGGCCCAAACGATAATTGTCGTATTCATCATCGTTATCATTGTTATCATGCTCTTTATTCCGACGCTCATCTTTGTCAGATCTATTCGATCTGTCTGAGCGTTCGGATCTGCCGGAGCGTTCAGATCTGTCGGAGCGTTCAGATCTGTCTGAGCGTTCAGGTCTGTCGGAGCGTTCAGATCTGTCAGATCGCTCAGATCTGTCAGATCGCTCAGATTTTTCAGGGCGATCGTCCCTGCGTTCTCGTTTAAGTTGTTTCTGCTCTTTTATGAAAAATGGTTTACTATCAGCTTCGAGGCTGGCCATCGCAGCTGCAACAGCGAATGGATCTGCTTCTGCATTGTGCTCGAGATATTTGCTAATAATGGTCGTGTAGTCACTCAGGTTTTTATCCAATTCAGAATCAATTCGAGCGAAGAGTTGCTCTGTTTTGCGCTCGTTTAAAATATCTGCTGAAGGAAATTCATAGGGAGCAATTTTTACCCGGGTGACTCGTTCTATCGATTGCAACATGCGTTTCCCGCGTGAATTAACAAAGATGATCGCTTCCCCTGAACGACCGGCACGACCTGTACGGCCAATGCGGTGAACATAGGTTTCTACATCAAACGGGGTATCATAATTCACCACATGACTAATGCGCTCGACATCGAGTCCGCGGGCAGCCACATCAGTTGCTACAAGGATATCAAACTTTTTTGCCTTCAATCGTAGGATGGTTTTTTCACGCTGGCTCTGGGCGATGTCGCCATTGAGTGGCTCAACAGAAAAGTTGCCTTTTAGGCGTTCAGCAAGTTCGACACATTCCTTTTTGGTACGGGTGAAAATGATCATCGCATCGACATCTTCAAATTCGAGAATGCGCTTTACTGCATCGATTTTTTCATTATTTTGTAGCAGCAAATAGCGTTGGTTAATTGTTGATGCAGTTTCCGTTTTACCTTTTATGGTAATCTCGATAGGTTCGGTTAAATACTTATTGGCAATATTGCGAATCTTCGGTGGCATGGTTGCTGAGAACAATACGCTTTGATGCTCATGGGGAATTTGCTCGAGAACCCATTCGATATCATCGATAAAGCCCATGCGCAGCATTTCATCTGCTTCATCCAGCACGAGGGTTTTAATATCGTCGAGAATGAGTGCACCACGGCGAATATGGTCCATCACACGTCCAGGTGTACCTACAACGACATGTACCATGCTTTTTAGTTGGCGTACCTGATAGCGTGCATCAGCACCACCATAAACCGGCAATACCTTCAAGCCTTTTATAAATTTAGCATAGTTTGTGAAAAATTCAGATACCTGTATGGCGAGCTCACGTGTGGGACATAAACATAGGACCTGTGGATTTTTAATACTGAGATTCATTTTAGATAAGAGGGGCAGGGCAAATGCAGCCGTTTTACCTGTGCCTGTCTGGGCCACACCAATTATATCGGAACCCTCGAGTAGATGCGGGATAACCTGAGCCTGGATTGGCGTGGGAATGACATAGCCTGATGCATCGACAGATTTTTGCACGTTTTCGGATAGATCTAAATCTGCGAATTTAAGTTCGTCATTTTCTTGAGCATCATCTGGCTCACTTTTTTCGTCACTAGGGGACATATGAATTACCTGTTATTTAATAATATTATTATATTGTAATCGGATAGGTTGCTTGGCAATTTAGGAAACGTCCCATATTGGCAGAGGCTTATTACGTAAACTGAAAACACAATTTATGACCCCAATTGTATCACCAGTGGGACCAAACGAACGGATACTTAAGGTAAATTACTGCACTTTGCAAGTATTTTGCCTACTTCAGGCTCAAATCACGATATTACTGGAATCAAGAAAGTGATAATCAGTGCTGGAAATTTCTTACGAATGCTACTGGTAACTGGTTGAATTTTGTGAAATCGGATTTACCTGTTAACTTGGATGATTCATAAATCTCGTAGCGAAAGGGCTAAGTGTAAAAGTAGCAGTCGTTTATCGCTGTAAGATGGATACAGGTGTGCTGAAGCACTTCAAAATCATCGTCAGTTATAAACTGCAGATACTGCAGCAGTTCGCACTTGTAGTAGATGCTTTATGAATTATGCAGGTTAAGTATAATTAGAAAGGACCTTATTATGGCAATATTACCTGAAGCTCAAGATAAAGAGTGGATGCCCAAAAGCGCATGGCTGATGCGTCATGAATCATTTGTTCAACGCACAAAATCGCAGCTCGATACTCAAGTTGTTTTTCTTGGAGACTCTATCACCGAAGGCTGGACAGGTGCTGGCAAGCCACCCTGGGTTACCGAGTTTGAGCGCCCCTTCAATTGTTTGAATCTTGGCATTGGCGGCGATGAAGTACAACATGTGCATTGGCGCATTATCAATGGCGAAGGCGATGGGACAAATCCCGCCGTGGTCTCTATTCTTGCAGGAACAAACAACATTGGCAATGCCGGGCATGATCCTGCAGATGTGATTGTGGCAATTGGAAAGCTCGCTGATGCAGCAGCAGAAAAATGGCCAAATGCAAAAATATTGATGCATACAATTTTTCCCAGAGATGAAAAGCCGTCGGGGCAAAGAGAAAAAATCGAAGTCATTAACAAACAGATTCGCGACTGGGGAAATGCCGGCCGTTTTGAATTACTCGATATGTATGAGATCTTTCTTGAGGAAGATGGCACATTACCGAAAACACTGATGCCTGACTTTCTACACCTCAGTGAAAAAGCCTATGTCATTTGGGCATCAAAGCTCAAGGTGAAATTAGACGAACTAATGGCCTGAAATTTAGTCCACTTTTGAAAGGGAATAAAAAAGCGGACCATGCGGTCCGCTGAAATCTAAGACGCCAGTTTTTTTCTTCTGCTGGTTATTTCTTCTTTTTCTTGTCTTTTTTCGGTTTCTTCTTTGGCTTCAAGAGAGCCCTAATTTCTTTATCACGGGCAGTTAATTTATCCAGTTCTCCAAGTAAGGCAGCTCCCCCTTCAAGTGCTTTTAATTTTTCATCGAGCTTTTCCCAATAGGCTTTTTGAGCAGCATCCAAAACTTTCTTGAGTACAATAATGTCAGGATCTTTAGCAAGCTTTCTTTTTAAGGGCTGAATTTTTTTATTGAGCTCCCTTTTTTGTGCTCTAAGATCCTTCTGTTCCTTTTTTAATGCTTCTTTATCCGGCTTTGCAGCATCTTCAGCAGTTAATGACAATGAAAGCATCATCAGAATTAATAGACTCATATTTTTCATATTTTTCTCCAATTTTTGTTTAAGGTTGAGAGCTAATTTAGGATAAATCTGAAAAGAAGCAAGCTCATGGCCAAAGCAGTGAAATTGTTTGCTGCATGTGCAGCCATAGAAGGTATAAGCGATCCCCGCCATTCCCGTATGATTGACAGGTTGATTGCAATGCAGGTTAGCAGTGGAATTGCACCCAGTCCCTGCGGGTGGATGGCGGCGAATATAAATCCATTCAGTAGGGCTGAAATGAGTATACTGTGCGATTTGCGCAGGTAGTTATACAATAAGCCACGGAAAATCAATTCTTCAAATATGGGTGCCATAACGCAAGCCATGACAAATAGTGATAACAATTGGGGACCGTCGGCTGTCAGGAGCTTTTCGCCAATAGGGTGACCTTGCACCAGATTTAGCTTTTTCAGTCCTATTGTCAGTACAAAACCGACCATTAGAATAGGTATGAGGGCAAAATAACCGAGTACGCCATAGAAACATTCAATGAGTATATTTTTCTTGCAATAAAAGCCTGTACCGATGAGAATTTTTTTCATTGATAAACCTCTCAGCCTCAAATAACCGAATATGAGCAGGAGTGGAAGCATCACTACCCAGCGCCACAATTCAGGCAAAAATCGTGCCACAGCGCCAATAAAGAAGATATAGAGCAGGCAAATGACCGCAGCTTCAAGATAAATGATTGCTTGTGCATCAGGAAGCTTATTTCGCTTATAAATGGGCCGAAGCTGTTTTTTATAAACTAAAACACAGGCGGCAATGAAGAGGCAAAATGATAAGGGAATTGCGATGAAAAATCCAAGTCCGATAGCCATGAGCAGGGGATGCCTACCTTTCTCTATTGGAATCTCTGGAGCCGGCTTTGGCCCAGCCTCTAACAACTGTGGTATGGTATTCGCCCAGTATAATGCGATAATGGACAATATAATGTACCACAAGATAATCTTTTGAAGTCGTAATTTAGTCTCAGGCATGCCCGCTTAATTCCTTAAAATACTCGAACTATAGGCGCTTATTTGCTGAATTAAAACCAATTTTCACGGATATTTGCTGATTCGCAGACCTTGATTTTTCCTTAAATACAACTCATATTCGAGCGTGTTTTGTGGTTGATTTTTAAACGAAAAAGGTTTATGGAAGCTGTTCAAAAAGAATACATTGTACCAAATGCTTTAGGCATACATGCCCGGGTTGCTGCCCGACTTATATCGACTCTATCCGAGTTCGATGCGAAAGTATTTGTTAGCAAAGATGGTGATGACGCCGTGCATGCAGGAAGTATCCTGGACTGGATCGCTATGGGTGCCGAAAAAGGCGCCAAGCTATTGATTACCATCGAAGGAAATGATGCTGCGGCACTTGAAACCAGCCTTGATACTTTATTTGCAACCAATATGGGCGATGAAGATTAACGCTCTCTAAAACGGCTCTTCTCATGATCAAACGAAAAGCTAAATTGCTACATACCGATGGTCTCAGCTGGATCGCTGTTCGCAGTATGGCTCGCTCTGAAAAGAAAGTCCACGAATTCCTGAACACGCAGTTTCCATGCTATCTTCCTCTTCGGCCAAGCTTGAAAACCTATAAAAACCACAGCGAGGAATATCAGATACCGATGATTCCCGGCTATGTCTTTTGCCAATGTTCAATTGACGACCATGAACAGATAAAAACGTATCGGCACGTGGCAAAACTTCTTGTTCCGGAAAAAGACCTGGAGCTCCAACTCATCGAGGAACTAAAAAACCTGCGTATTTTCGAAAAAGAAATTGCCACTGGCGATATTGTCATTCGTCCCGAAATAAATACCGGTAGTAAAGTCAGGATAAAAACAGGGGCTATGGCTGGGCTCGAGGCCATTGTAGAAAACTGGAAAAACAAGACTCGCATCACAGTAAACGTTGAATTTATTGGACAATCTATTACACTGGAGATGGATGCCCTGGACCTCGAACTCGAATATTAATTGTGATATCTGAAAGATACAGTTCTGATTACCTTATAATTGGCAGTGGAATTGCCGGGCTTACTGCTGCACTCAGAGCTGCCGAGCATGGCACCGTTATGGTGATTACAAAGCGCTTTATAGAAGATTGCAATACATATAGTGCCCAGGGTGGGATAGCCTGCGTCTTCGATGATGAAGACTCGATAGAGTCACATGTTCAAGATACCCTTGAGTCCGGCGCCGGACTTTGCGATGAGACCGTGGTCAGGTCGATTATTTCAGATGGACCCAAACGCTTAAGAGAACTTATCGATTGGGGAGTTGAGTTTAGTAAACGTTCAGATTATGCTGATGGCAGTGATCGGCCCGATGATTATGACCTGGGCAAAGAAGGCGGGCATTCGTATCGCCGGGTTCTGCATACAGGCGATACCACAGGAAAATCTGTCCTCGAATCCTTGAAAGAACGCTGCCTTGAACACAGCAATATTAGCATTCATGAGAACCGCCAGGCCGTCGACTTGATCGTGAGCCGCAATCTTGATTGGGACGGTCCCAACCGTGTACTGGGTGCCTGGGTGCTCGACCGCGAGAGCTATGCCACCCATACCTATTTGAGCAAATATGTGATTCTTGCCAGTGGGGGTGCTGGTAAAGTTTATCTGTATTCAAGCAATCCGGATGTTGCCTGCGGTGAAGGCATTGCCATGGCATACAGGGCCTATGCAGAAATTGCCAATATGGAGTTCTATCAATTCCACCCAACGATACTTCATCATCCACAAATCAAGTCGTTCCTTATCAGTGAAGCTCTACGTGGTGAGGGTGCTGTGCTTAAGAGCAATCAGCATGGGGAATTGGTCGAATTTATGAAGAACTATCCTGAACTTGGTAATCTTGCCACCCGCGATGTCGTTGCTCAGGCCATCGACCAGGAGCTGAAGAAGACCGGCCAGCCCTGTGTCTATATCGATATCACCCACCATGATGAAGCATTTCTCAAAAAGCGCTTTCAGAGCATCTTCAGCACTTGCCTCAAACATGGGATAAACATTGCTGAAGATCTTATACCCGTTGTCCCGGCGGCACATTATTGCTGCGGTGGCATTCGCAGTGAACTCAACGGTAAAACGACGATAGAAAATCTCTATGCCATTGGCGAAGTTGCCTGCACTGGTTTGCACGGGGCAAATCGCCTCGCCAGCAACAGTTTGCTTGAAGGTCTTGTGGTGGCAAATAACGCAATTGAAGACAGTATCAATAAACTGGATGATATTGATAACAGCCATATGGACAGTCAAATTGTCCGCGACTGGAGTGTGGGCGATGCTGAAGACCCGGACGAACTTGTGGTCATTTCACATAATTGGGACGAAATACGCCGCTTTATGTGGGACTATGTCGGTATATTCAAAACAAATAAACGTCTGCAAAGAGCCAAAACACGTATTCGAAATATTCGTCGAGAAATCGAACATTTTTATTGGGACTTCACTCTCACCCCGGATCTTGTCGAGTTGCGCAACATGGCCAGTGTTGCTGAAATGATAATCGACTCCGCCCTGGCGCGTGAAGAAAATATCGGCCTTCATTTCAATGTGGACAATCCTGAAGGATCCGCTGAAACAGCCAAAAAAGAAACCATTTTGCGTCGTCCTGGATATTAGTAACTAAAAATTCCGCTTACTTTTCTAGCTTTTTCAGGTACTTTGCTGGGTCTTTCTTAAATTTTCTAATGCATGGTTTGCAACAGAATTTCATGATCTGGTTCTCGTGGGTGTAGCTTACCGCATCGCCCATGGAACCAAGTTCATTATCCGTAACCACACATTTATCCAATGGATAAGGTTTTGGGGAATTCGAACTTGTGTTATCATTGCTGGCACAGCTTGATACCACAAGCAGGATTAAACAGATTAAAAATTTTTTCGATTTCATATTCGTTCTCCTCTTAGAATCGAATTACAATACCACCATCTATGGCACTTTCCGAATCATATTGAAGAATAAGTGAAAAATCTCTGTTTAGCATATAGTTCAAACCCACTGTATTTTCGAAAAAAGTATTGGTATCGTATTCGGCATCGATGAAAAGGCTCAAGCGATCGAACAGTTGAAAATCTTTTTCGAGACCAAAGCGGGCATCACCTTCTGTATCGAAGCTTAGCATGCTATTGACCATCAAGGGTAATCGATAATAGAATCCAGCAATTCCACGATCACGGGTATCCTCTATATCTGTTTGTCGATAGCCGATAAAACTGGTAAAATCCTGATTGAAATAATGCTGCCATGTGAGGTCTATTTCATATTCATTATCGTCATCTTCATAGGCTGAAAAGCCTTCGAGTATCAGATCATTTCGCCCCGTCATAAGTTTAAGCTTGAACTCAGTACTCATGCTTAGTGCAGCTACTTCACCCATGAAGTAAAGCGGGTTAATCAGGGCCGGATCTAAGTTGGGTTCATCTGTCATGTCGGGCGATTCATAACGAATGACTCGCGACATACCGGCATCCATATGGTAGAGAATGTGGCAATGAAAAAACCAGTCTTTTTCCTGGTCCGCTTCAAATTCGATGATCCGGGTTCCCATGGGGTGCACATCTACAGTATGTTTCAGCGGTGCCTTGTCGCCCTTGCCATTTAATACGCGAAAGAAATGGCCATGCAAATGTATGGGGTGGTGCATCATGCTGTCGTTTATTAAACGCATTTGCAAAACTTCGCCTTTCTTTATGAGAATCGTTGATTCCTCCGATAATGTTTTGCCGTTAAAGGACCAAATGTAGCGCTTCATATCGCCTGTAAGTCGCAGTTTAATTTCGCGGCGTGGCAATTTGGGATTGATGGCTGTGGACTTAGGAGACTCCAATAAGGAATAGGGAGTTAAGGGTCGGGGCAGGTGTGTGGTATCGCCATCAATTAGTGCCACTTCCATCATTTCATCCATATCATAAATATTTGCCT
>JABSQK010000462.1 GCA_013215875.1 Lentisphaeria bacterium | reverse complement strand
TTTTTTGATGCTCGATTAATTTACACCAGTACTTCTCTTTTTCATGATCCATTTTCTTGTCCTCCATTTTGTAGACGAACAAAATAGGATCAAAAAAATCAGGACGTAAAGACTGTGCTACAATCACCGCTTACTTAATTATTATGACAACCGGCTACAACAACTCAATATCCTTTGATTCTTACGGTTTTCAAACTGGTTGTCTATTCTAGTCATTTATTGTCCTATTGGTGTAAGAGGTCTTGTAAGAGTCTTACATTGAGCAAATCTTGTAGTAAGAAAAAAGATGCCCCCAAGTGTTAGAGCACTTGAGAAACCCCGATAAAAAAGCTTAATTATAGCTAATGAATTGAATCAAAAAACTGTTAAAAATAATCGCGCTGATCCAGGCTGCATGCACATTGCAGAAAATATGAAGAAGCGGTTATAGAAAAAATCTCACTTAGCCCATCCGGCTAGAAGCAATCCCCTTATAAGACACATCCGGCTTCTCGAACTAGAGGATTGATGAATGACCACAAGAGTCATTACAATCCTTTATTGTTATGTGTTTTGCTTTGCTAATTCCATTTTCTCAATTAGATCAATAATACATTGTGGCCTATCATCTATATTGCTGTCTGGGATGGGTTGTTTAAGCTTATAACTAATAGGAGGTGCGAAGGTAAATTTCTCTTCTCCAAATTCATCTGTTTTTACATAAATGTTCACACGTTCTGGCGACCAATATTCATAACACTGAATTTCTGTGATTTCATTAAAAGTAACCCTGCGATTTGTATTCTTAAAGAAAAGTCCGTCTTCAGTTTCAAATACATCCATTTCAAAGCTCCAACTAAAAATATATAAAACGATGGTACCAATTATTGCAATTATGACTATCACAGAAATCGCTAAAATGTTCACTATTAATGAGAAACCTGATAATAAGATGTAGTAACAACAATAGATGAGAAATCCGTAATAGAGAATCGGTAATATTCGCCGCCCGATGATAGTTGTATTTGATGATATTCTTTTCATTTCACCTCACACATAACGTCCCGCCTCAGGCCGAAGCATTAGGGCTGGGGGCGCTTGTTCAAGTAAGCCGCTTCGCGGCAGTTTAAGTTTCTTCTGTTGATAAGTTCTCTCTATAATAGCACGTCTTTCCTGCAAATTAAGTTTTCTTTCCACGGGTAACCCCAAAAGCCGACAAAATGTCGAACTTGAATTAAATCCATAAAAGTGTATGCTGTGTATAGGCATTTTGTGACACCTGCACCAATAATCGTAAGCTCTTTAATCAGAGCACCTTGCAGTTTTACAGATTTGTCACCAATCCCTGCCCAGAAGCAATCCCCTTATAAGACAAATGCGGCTTCTAGAACTAGAGGATTGATAATGACCACAAGAGTCATTTCAATCCTTTATTGTTCTCTTTTTATTTTTTCTTCCAAATTGGTATATACTCTTTAGGTTTTGATGGAATGGCTTCGAGTCGTTCGTCATGAAACAAGAAAACCAATCTTGGGTCTTCGATATTACCGACAAATTGTGGATTATCGACATGAAGCTCGTCGATTGCTATTGCTGCATCCATTTCATCTGTAGCAAATACCTCGTCAATAAATGTGAACCCATCCACCTCAAATTCAGTGATATTTTTTTCGGTCAAATCCATCAATCGTCTCCTGGAATTTAAAGCAATATTTTATCAGCCACTAGAAAAATGTCCGGAATGCCTGAGTGACATCGTAGTCATTGTTGACGATGGGGATGAATGACCACTTATCAAAGGCAGTGCATGGGTGGCTAATGCCACAGCAGATCATATCTCCGACCTGTAAATCAATGGAGTCATCAAATTTAAAAAATGCATGCTGGTCATTTAGTGCTGTAATTGTTGCCCCAGAAATATCCTGCCAGTCTCCATTGCGGTAGGACTTTAAGGGCGTAGGCATCGCCACATCAAAAGGCGCATCGCGTCGTCCCATAGTGAGTAAGGCCAAGCCCTTCTCCGGAATGGATTGTACATACGACCAGATTTCTAAAGCGGGTTGCAAGGGTTCGCACCAGTGCCGCTTATCGCTTAGGGCTTTTTTCTGAAATTTTTCATAGCCCTTGTGATCATGAGTAATGTAACAACCCGAGCGAATAACAATGCGTTTATTAGGCAAACTTATCTTCCCAAATATTTCCACTACCTGATCAAAAAATGCTGAGCCACCTGCGGACAGAATGACTTCATTCAGCTCGCCAATAAAGCCCAAAGAGTCACAAAGGCTGACTACTTTGTTTAATAAGTTCTGGACTTTTTTAAGGTCTGCATCGCTCAAGCCAACGATGCCTTCAAATGCCTCGATACCCGCAAAATTAAGAAGCTGTGATTGATGTATTTTATGGGCCAGATCCTTCGCGACAGAAAGCTCCCGAATCCCTGTTCTCCCTGCATCCATACCCACTTCAAGAAGAACATTTAAAGGACGTTTCAG
Source organism: Lentisphaeria bacterium (assembly GCA_013215875.1). GTDB lineage: Bacteria > Verrucomicrobiota > Lentisphaeria > JABSQK01 > JABSQK01 > JABSQK01. The sequence continues at coordinate 4,226 of JABSQK010000462.1, read as the reverse complement.
TCCGAGTGATGCAAGCATTTTTTCTAAATAATCAAAATGTTCATGCGAGTCAAGCAGGCAATAAAACTCAAAGTTTTCATCCGCATTTAGTTCATCAACAACGAAGCGTATATTTTGTTTTCCAACGAGCTGGTTTGCCATAAGGATTCGCTGCACCCCGAATTTGCGATAGACCTGCATTTGGTTTGCTGTTGCAGCAGTCATTCCCCAGGCACCATGGTCGAGTTGAAGCTGAAATATTTGCGGACACATTGTTGTTTTACCATGGGGTGCTAGGGACACATTATTTTGCGCAATATAGTCTGAAAAACTTTTTGAATTGGCCAGCAAGGTCTCTTCTTTTATTAGCAGCAGAGGAAGCGGCAAATCTTCTTTCAGCACATTCCAGTTTTTGCTGCCCACATCAGAGAGCTTGAATGGTTCGCAGTTTCCGGGAACACCTTTTGTTAAGGATGTAATCTCGGTATTTAATATGGCATCTAAATTCATTTATTTCGTAATTCCCATATGATTTGTTGTGCCGTAGATCCGCCATCGATGTAAATCATTTGCCCGGTGATATAGCTGGATAAAGAAGACGCTAAGAAGCACGCTGCTCCGGCAATATCCTCTGGACTGCCAATATGCCCCAGTGGGATCTGATTCTCAATCAGTTTAACTTTTTCAGGGTGTTCCTTCACTCCGGAGCTCATTGGCGTGTAGACCAAGCCAGGGGCAATGCCATTAACACGGATTCCCATGGGTGCTAATTCTACTGCGAGCGATTTGATAAACATGAGGATCGCCCCTTTACTGGTGTCGTAAAGTACACTGCCCTTTTCGGCCTGTATGCTATTGGTCGAACCTGTACAGATGATGCTTGGATTTTCCTGACTGTCTCCAACTAATTTTGCAAAGGCTTGCGATAAGAGAAAATAGCCGCGCACATTCAGATTAAATGTTTTGTCAAAGTCCTCAAAACTATTGTCAAAAAAGTCTGCCTTATCTACAAAGCAACCAGCATTATTGATGAGACAATCCAGGCCGCCGAGAAGGTCCGCCGCATCTGCAATAAGTTTTTCCGGAACATCTACTAGTGATAAATCTGCTAATAGGTAATGGATCTCACCGCGCTTTTTTAAGTCGGCCAAATCATCCTCAGATAGGCTATGTGTATGTGAGTTAATGACTACTTTGGCGCCATAGTCAAGCATGAGTTTGGCAATTTCCAGACCAATGCCGGTTGAGCCACCTGTGATTAAAACTTTATGTCCCTCTAAGCCTTTCATTGATTAGTCCTCGTACAAGGCAATGCAGTCTAGTTCAAAAAGCAGCATCGTGCCAAGGCAATTGATAATGGTGGATCGAGATGGCTGGGCAACAGAAAAATACTCACGATAGATCTCATTATACTGTTTTATATCGTCTTGGTTTTGCACATATGATTTTATGTTGATGACCTGGTCCAATGAACTTCCCGATGCTTCTAATACGGCCTTTAGGTTTGCAATTGAACGGCGCATTTCTTCTTCGAAGCTACCATTGATGATTGCGCCTGTTTCAGAATCGACGGATGCCTGGCCCGAAACAAAGACAAAACCATTCGCTTTCACTGCTGAGCAAAACGGTAAGTCAGATACCGCACCTGCATTAATTCTTTCCATAATTCATTTCCTCGTTTTAATTAAAGTCGACTATAAGCAAGACGCTCATACGTTATATTCCCGGTGATCTAATCTATAAAAATGGTTTTCTTAAACCTGATTTAATATGGATGCTAAGCATGGTAGCGCAAGGCAAGAGATGCGTAATCAGAACAATTCTCTTAATGTCTCGATAGCTTGCACAAAGTCGATCATCACTTATCTTGATTTAGCCCATGCAATACAGAATTAAAAACATAGAAATCATTACAGCTTCTGAAGTATTAGAGCAAGATATTTTGCTCTCATCGGGAAAGTTTGAAGCGTTTATTGAGAAAGATTCACCGACCCCTAACTATGAGGAGATTGATGGTGCGGGCTGCTTTGCATATCCGGGAATGCTGGATTTATTAAGCCATGGTTTTGGCGATCATCAATACAGTGATTGTGAAGACACATGTATTTCTGACAACTCAAAGGAATTGCTGTCATTTGGGGTAACAGGTTTTTGCCCATCGATTATTTCGTCTGTTTTAGATGTTCACCTAAAGCGCATAAATTCCCTTGCTAAACTATCTGAAAGTGCCACTGGCGCACATGTATTGGGAGTTCACAGCGAAGGACCTTGCATGGCCAGCAGTGGGATTCACCCAAAAGAAAGTCTGCAAAAACCGAGTCTGGAATTAGCCGAACAGCTGCTTGAAGCAGGCCAGGGTAAATTGAAGATTGTCACCCTGTCGCCAGAATTAGCTGGCGCCGAAGCCTTCGTTCAGCAGCTAACTAAAAATGATGTATCCTGCCACCTTGGGCACAGCTATGTCCCTCCTGAAGATGTTTCAAGAGTGATTGATTTTGGTATTAATGCAGTCACCCATATGTTTAATGTCATGCTGCCTGGCACAGTGACAATTGCAGGCGTTACCCCCGCATCACAAGTCGAAGCATTGATTGCCGATAAACGCATTTGCATGGGCATTATTTGTGATGGTGTTCACAATGAAAAAATACGTATTAAAATGCTTTGTCAGTTGGCTAAAGAGCGTCTCTTTTTAGAAACGGATTCGATGAAATTTAGTGGTCGTCCTGCGGGCCGTTTTGAAATAGCACCGGGTGTCTTTGTAAATACAGCTGGTGAAGCGGCCTTTGATGATGCTGGTGCTTTAGCAGGCTCCATTCTAACGTCGGACCAGGCATTGCGAAATTTCCTTGAATGGGGTGATGGTGATTTGGTTCGAGCTTCCTGGGCCACAAGTTTAAACCCGGCTCGTTTGATCAATTCGGATAATGAAATAGGCAGTATCGCTGTGGGTAAGAATGCCGACTTCATTCTTTTAGACAGCGATTACCATGTGCAAAAAACCTTTCTCGATGGCGTACTGGTATACAACAACGTTTAACACGACTTTAGAGTCCAGTTAAAGACCTTACTAAAAGTGGGACTTCGGATTGGACCTTCATCCGCGCACTATCTTCCACTATTGGTTTTAATTGCTTCTTCAGTTATTGCTATTGAATTGTTATCCTTGAGGCCGCGGAGCGGCGCATTCAGTACTTGGAACTTGAACGTTGGAGGTCCTCTCAGTCCCAGTCCCAAGGGGTGGCGGCGACATAGTTACCACCATGGTTGCCAACCAAGTCCCACTTAGCCCCAAGACATGCACTAAGATATATTACCCGTCATAAATATGGAATATATATTAGCATGAAATTAAAAATAAATGGCAAAATAAAAATACCTATCAATTAATTGAAATCACCCATTTTTTCAGTTTGAGCTTGAAAAAATAAAAATCGATATTGAAATGATATAAAGTCACAATGAAATCTATATTTTTTAGTATTCAGGAGTATAATATTCTCAACGGAAAACATTATAGCCCCAAGAGAAAGCAAGAATGATCGCATTTATGAACTGTTAAAGGAATACACGTCCGCGGACAGCTGCCCTGTGAAGCTGATAATCCGCCTGTTCAGGATCGAAGCTAGAGTCAGCGCATAATGCTTACGCCCCGGGGAAATGTCCAAAGCCCTAATCCTGCGCGAAGCGCTTACTTAGCCGGGACTTGTCATCTACCAGTTTGCCCGATGGTCTATTTTGCTCATCATAAATCTATTTTCCTGTCTCCCATCGCTGAGATCCCACAATATACTATTGAGGCGGCTGCCTTCTTTGACTGTCTGGGATAGTTTGAGTCTTAGACCTTATGAAACGTTGATTCAAAGAAAGTATGCACTAGATTTAGAACATGTCAAAAATTACGAGCAGCGACGACAGGAGTAAAGACGACCAAAGGTCGAGGCGCAGCCGTTCCATTCCTATCAGTAACTCAATATATAGAAGGGTATAACATGCCAAAGACAATCCTAGGAATAGGCGCTCACTACGACGATTGCATTTTTGGAATCAGCGGAACTCTGTTGAAGGCGGTTCGCAAGGGACATCGCGTCGTCATTTACACTTTAATTGGTGACTACAGCAACTGGAAACCGGTCGCCGGTCGTGAAAAAGAACTTGTTGAGGGCACTATCGAAATCTGCAAAGACTATGGTGTTGAAATGCGTTTTGGCACTTTTGCAGAAATGAATTTTGATTTTAATACCGAA
>JABSQK010000461.1 GCA_013215875.1 Lentisphaeria bacterium | reverse complement strand
TTCATAAGGTAGAAAGTAGTTCTTTATCTTTATCCATTGTTTTTCTGTGAGTGTCTCATAATTAAAATCGGGAATGACGCTCATGACAACCGTATCGATAAAATCGTAGATCTTATCGATGTATTGTGGATTGAGTGGTTTTGTCAGGTCGAGGATATCCGGCAGAGTTGGTTTTGCCAATGGTGCTGCAAGCATATAGGTCTTGAGCTTTTCTGGACTTTCAAAGACATCATCGGGACAGACAAATGGCGGGTGTTCGCGTTCGAGTAATTCATTGAGCGAATAGGTTCTGCAAAGCAGGAAGTAATCGTCGAACAATACTTTGAGCTCAAGCATCTTATTGTGAGCATTGGCTGTTTTTTCGTCTAAAGGAAGTATCTCGGGAACGCGGATCGTTTCTTTCTCATGGGTATGCCAATTGATAAGCGCTTTGGATTTTTCATTAAAACTCGTGAGCATGCCTGCATTCACACCTTTCACGCCATTGGTATCGTCGACGCCGCCCAGGGTACTAATGATATCTGTAATAAATCCTTTAAATTTTTCAGGAGTAGAATCGGGCCCCATGATACCATCGCCACTGCGCTCGCCCATGTCCAGTTGGGCAATTTCTTCGCAAACCTCGGCCAGGGTTAATACGGAACTCTCAGATTTTGTCTTTACCTTAAGAATCACTTTTATTGTAGCAGCAATTTTTTTACCAGCCTCATCAGTTTGATCTATTTGCGAGATTTTGATGGAATCATTTTTATCATTTATAAAGGTGTAATCGGAGAGCCTGTCTAGAATCCACTGACTCGCACGTTTTATATCTGTACTGAGGATGCGCTGATTTTTGTTTTCATCGAGATAAGACAGGAATTTTTTATCGCATTTGAGCTGATGCAGCGGGGCACTCGTTGCCATCCAGAATGGTTCATCCAGGTTCTCAAGGGCGCGAAGATCTTCAGCTTGTTGAATGTCGAGCTGATAACTCCCACCATAGTTCACAAATGTAAATTTTTCTTTTGGCATAAGGCTTTATAAAATCACCGATATTTTCGAATTATCAAGTGCTTATTAAAAGTTCGCTTTTTTTCTGAATGAGGCTTTCGGCGCTGTATTTTTCTTCAATTAGCTGTCTGGCATTGTTTTTTATTTTACTGAGATCACTTTTGAGCAGTTTTTGCACTGTATTTACTTCGTCGCCTGCAGTCATGATGAAACCGGTTTCTTCGCAAATCGCTTCTGTAATACTGCCACTATTATAGGCCATAACAATTGTACCTGATGCCATGGCCTCGAGTACAGTATTTGGCAAACCTTCCATGTCACCATTGGCGAGTTCTTCACTGCAGATAATAAGTATGTCATGGTTAATAAGTTCACTGTTAACTTCGCTTCTTAGAATGGGCTGTTTAAATGTGATTGATGCATCGGCCCTGGCCTTTAGGTCGGGCAGCATTTCCCCATTGCCAACAATGCTTAATTCAGATGCAATACCAGCTTTATTGAGGGCTTGAATAATCTCGATGGCACGAAGGGGATTTTTCTTTTTTACCAGGCGACCGATACATATAAATCGCAAGACATCTTGCTGAATCTCTTTATCTGAAAACTGCCAATTATCGAGAATCAATCCATGCGGAACATAATGCAGTTTTTCTTTGAGGAATGGTGAGCGTGCGGCAACTTTATTAAATACGGCTTTATTGCAGGCAATCACCGCCTGAGCATCGTTCAAGACATATTTATCATT
>JABSQK010000460.1 GCA_013215875.1 Lentisphaeria bacterium | reverse complement strand
GTAAATCTAAAAAAAATGGATGGAAAAGTATCCATATGCGGGGTTGAATACTTTCCTGGGAATCCTCAATACAAGGGGATTAAAAACCTGCCATTTTATAACATTAAATTGACCTTTGCTGCAGATTTCCCAGAGCCTGTCTTGGAGCTTGAGGAAATTTTATTTGATAAAGCTATCGGACTCCATGGCAAAAATTTAATCACAACTAAAGAGACTATTTTTAGTCTTTCAAAGCTGCTTCATTCCCATGATAATAAAATACATACATTCCAAGTGGGCTTCTCTGGCTTAACGCCTGAAGTAAGAGGAATAAAAGAAATAAAAGGAACAGTCCTTGTTCGCAAAGGGCATAAAACAAAGACGCTATGGCTGAATTTTCCCAAGCTAATCAAAGGTGCAGAATCCAAAATGAATGCTGCGATGATTATGAATGTTTCTCTATTTATGGGAGACAAGGAACTAAATGTAAATCTGTCAGTGGATGTACCAGTAAGTCATATCAAAAGCATCCAGGCTTTTGACCAAAAGAGAAATCCTTTGGAAATGGACGTGGAATTTAATTATAGACGATTCATCGCATATGACAATAATGTGAATTTATCGATAAAATCAGAAATGCTTAGCGGCATACTTATTAAGCTAGAGGTCTACTCGCAAACCGAGTTAGTAAAAGTACCCTTTACAATTTCGAAATATAGATGGGGGAAATATTGAAAGAAATCAAAAAATATGTCCTGCTTTTCTGCCTGCTTTGCAGTATCTGTTCCTGTGACAAAATAAAGCAAGTCTTCACCTTGAATCCAGATGGTTCCGGAAAAGTCACTATCGAATTAAGACCCAATAGTCAATTGACATTAGACAACTTACAATCGATCCGAAGGCATTTCAGTGGGGTCGATGTGTGGCATAATTATTCATGGGATGAAAAGAATCGGATTTTTAGAGGCACCGCATATTTTAAGGATATTAATAAATTTTTGCACAGCTTCCCCCAACTCAAAATGGATAGAGAGAAGGCAACTCTGTATTTAGAACATCCCTCATTCGAAAAAGACGCATTAAGTGAAAAAGATAAAAAGCAAATAGATGAACAGGTGGAGGAAGAAATTCAGGGATATATCGAAAGTAAGCTGATTATGGATACGAGTAACAGTAAGTTTTCGCACGAGATCTCCATCAATTTGCCTGGGCAAGTAAAAAGTCACGATGGCTTCAATAAAGTAACGGATTCACGGTATACGATTCTCTTTACAGGAAAAGAGATTATTGACTATTTTGATAAAGTGATAAAGGACAAGGCCCATGTAAAAGAAATACTTTTGGCGGGTGGAGGCCTGGTCATGGATAATTATCCCTTTATCAATCGTTATCTTAGATCTGTATATAAAACAATACCCTCTATAAAACTTGGTGAGCAAAAAGTTCAATTTAACTATGAGCAGGAAGTAAAAAATGCGCGTGTGAATATGCATAAGAATTTAATAAAGAATAAGATGAGGGAAGACGAGATTTACAATCATAAGATTACAGATTTGCATATTATTGCATATAAATACATCGAGCCAGACTATAATTTGGGGGATGAAAACAATATCATTTATATTGCTGGGCGATTGTCGGGCTCCGTCTCGACGTTTAATAGGGCCTCAAAGATTAGGGGACGAACTCTTAAGGGAAAAATGCTACGATACAAATATAATTTCGAGTCGTTTAAGTTTCATCATAAGGGATCCCGGTTTGTACTAAAATTAACTTTTCCGGGATCTTACGAGTTAAAGCCTTTCAAGGAATTATCAGGAAACCTGCATTTCACAAGTTATGCAAAAAAATTGAATCATCAGGCGACTTTGAATGACTTAAAAACGAAAAAATACAGTTTCCCCATGCGCTTATTAACAGTAAAAAAAGAGGCTGACAAGACTGTGTTATATATCAAGATCTATGCGGCCAAGAAACAGATTAAAGCTGCTGCTCTTTATGATGAAGCGGGTAAAAAACTCGACTATAAATTAAAGATTATACCGAAGGATTACTATACTGTTTTGGCATTCCATGCAGATAAGTTCTCCGCTAAAAGCATCATCAAAGTAAAATTCAAAAAATGGTCCAGGCAACGAATTAAAGTTCCATTTAGCCTGAAGAATGTGGACCCCAGAGATTTAAAGTAAAAATTGAATACGATCAGACTCATGTTCCCTAAAATAAATTCGGCATTTCAATTGCCTATTTCCCTATTGCGTGCATCTTTAGCGCTTTACTAACTCGTTAAGGAAATATAGAATGTATTGGACTGTAATTATCGTTGCCATCATCGTGGGATTTTGGTTACTGGATTTAATCATCGAAATGCTCGATTCAAAAAGCATGGTCACTGAGCTACCCGAAAAGCTCAAGGGAATCTACGATGATGAAAAATACGAAAAATCGCAGGCTTACGGGAGCGAAAAGACCCGCTTCGGTTTAATCCAGGCAACATTATCGATGATTATCATGTTACTGATGATTTTTCTCGGTGGCTTTAACTGGGTCGATCAGATTGCGATACAAGTAACAGATAACGATATACTCCGCGGACTTATCTTCGGTGCGATACTCATGGTCGGGTCAAGCTTGGTATCATTACCATTTAGTTATTACAATACCTTTGTCATTGAAGAAAAATACGGTTTCAACAAATCGACTCTAAAGATCTTTATCATGGATATAATAAAGGGTGCTATTTTGGGAGCAATCATCTTTGCCCTGCTCTTTAGCATCATTATCTGGTTTTTCTCTACAGACAAAATTCCTATGGCATGGTTGTGGGCCTGGGGAGCGATTACCGCCATTCAATTGCTTATGATGTATCTCGTACCCGTTGTGCTTCTGCCGATCTTCAATAAATTTGAGGAACTCGAAGACTGCGAGCTAAAGGATGCCATTCTTGCCTATGCTAAAAAAGAAAACTTTAAACTTGGCGGCATCTTCAAGATGGATGGTTCGAAACGCAGCAGTAAGGCGAATGCATTCTTTACAGGCTTTGGTAAGTTTAAGCGCATTGTGCTTTTTGATACACTCATAGAAAAGCACACTGTGAATGAACTGGTACTTGTACTCGCACATGAGATGGGTCATTTCAAGCTAAAGCACATTCTCAAGCATCTTATTATCATGATACTCAGCACAGGTCTTATGTTCTTTTGTTTCGATTTGCTCATTGGAAACGAAGGGCTCTTTGCGGCATTTCGAATGGAGCATATCAGTGTATATGCTAGTTTGATTTTTATCATGGTTCTATTTGAGCCCATTACTTTTGTGATTGGTATCTTCACTAATATGATGTCGAGAAAATTTGAATATGAAGCGGATGCCTATGCTGCAAAAACCTGCGATGGTGGCGATGATTTAATCACTGCATTAAAAAATCTTACAGCTGATAACCTGGGAAACCTTACACCGCATCCGCTGAAAGTATTTCTTGAGTACAGCCACCCTACTCTCCTGCAACGCTGGGAAAGCCTTGAAAATGCCGGTCTGCTGAATAATACAGACACTGCATAAAAATGGCAGGGGTACTCGGACTCGCACCGAGAATACGACTGAGCCGGCTGCAAATAATCTTGCATTGACGATTAGGAATTTGAATGCTCTGTTGTGCTTGCGCGCAAACAAGTCGATGCTGGCATCGTCGTTTTGACGCAGTGCAGCAGAGCGGCAAAAGACAATCGCCCAAGGGGTTGCGGCCTTTTTCAGCTGGGCTGCGTTAGCGGCAGTTGCGCTCCGTGCTTCAGCACGACGTGCAACCGCTGCCTTCCCCAGCAGAAAAATAGCCTGCAATCAATGCATGATTATTAATTGCCGTCTCAGTTGTTTTGGAGACCAGCGTGTTAAGCTAATTACAACCACACCCCTTTATTGGTGATTCCTGCACGACTCGAACGTGCGACCATCTGTATGTAAGACAGACGCTCTCCCAACTGAGCTAAGGAACCAAATTTAAAACTCTGTTCATGATTATCTACTTCGTTAGCAGTATCTTGCAGTGATTGCCACAGCAGCTATTTGCTGCCTCGTATCTACATCACGAACCGCGTGTAAATTTCATATAAATAGTGGTACAGGTACATGGACTTGAACCATGACTAAGACTTTAGAAGAATCTTGTGCTATTCCATTACACCATACCTGCGACTTGGTCCGCCGACCTGGATTTGAACCAGGGACACATCCGTATCAGAGATGCATGATAACCAATTTCAAAACACCAGCGGATAAACTGGAGCAAACAGTCGGCAACGATCCGACAACCTGAGATTTACAAAATCCCTGCTCTGCCAATTAAGCTATGTTTGCGTTTGGTGCACCGAGTAAGATTTGAACTTACGACCCCACCGTTCGTAGCGGTGTACTCTTCCAGCTGAGCTATCAGTGCATAATTTTGGTCTAATTTTTAATCGACATGGTGAGTTACTTGCATCGGAGATTTTTTTTAAGGGATCACAGCCGAAATACAATTACTCGCGGAGGTCGGCTATTGGTCAGAGCTTCAAGATCCAGACACAAACCAGACTCGCGTAATTCGCGTTCTCACAAAAATGACTGTGATTCTGTTTTGCATATTAATCCTATTATTTTTTATTTGCTTCAGTTTACGCAGACGTTTTGCTATTCTGTCTTCTGAATGAGAATATTGCAGCTTTGAATGAAACTGTTCAATAAAAGCTCTGGAGGAGCTTAGTATGCTAGCCCAGGCTAAAGGCCTAATGGCACTTCCTTAAGGAGTAATATATCCATTTCTGTGAATACAGAAAGTGTCACCTTTGACTCTCATTTTCTCTCGTGGCTTGATCATAAATGGAAACTTTTGAACTCGCCTTTTCTGGCACCGAGGTTCGC
>JABSQK010000046.1 GCA_013215875.1 Lentisphaeria bacterium | reverse complement strand
CAGTTTCCCTGCAGACCATCTATGACGATTTTTAGCTTTTCTTCAGATGTCCATTTTCTACGTTTCATGTTCCATTTCCTTTGATTTTATAGTTACTATACTACATTATTTTAGGAACGTCTTAAATGGGAGCAGTATAAGTGTGAGGCGAATTCCTCAAAATTACCCGAAGCAAAATCCCAACGGGTATTATTGAGACTCCATTTTGCACGCTTTGGTTCCATAAGATTTTTCCAGAGCCAAGTTTAGTGCGATTTTCACAGCGTGAAATCTTAAGACAATCCTGTAGAATAATCCTGATTTTAATTCAAAAAAAGAAGAGTCCATAAGATGGCTTTTCATCTTATGGACTCCTCGGGGGAGTATATCTACATTATCCTTTAACCCAAGCTACGATATTTATAATATTAACCAGGCTGGGGAGTATATCTACTTATCCTTTAACCCAATCTTTGTTCACCTTCCACTATTATTCCGATGCACTCGTGCGCTTAAATTTTGGCAGTGAAATCTTAAAGCTTTTCAAAGAAGCGCCAGTGAATAAAAAGGCCAGGATAAAACACAGGAGAATGAAAGCCAGATACTTTTCTGTTTTATAATCCTTGATTTGTGCTTCCTGTTCTTTCAGCTCAAATGTTACGGTCATATTCGCCATAGGACTTATCATCAAATCCGAATAAAAGTGAATCTCCTGTCCTTGATCCGGCAGCTTCACTTTTATAGGAAGGATGGGCGCAATGGCTGATTTTTGCTGTGTGTAAATGCGGTCCGCAATTCGTGAAAGGGTCATACGATCCTTCGGGTCCATTGCCGATTCTATGGTATTTGCATAGCTATCCTTAAATTGACCATCATTAAAATTCCGCTTATCCAGACAGAAAAGACTCAGACGATCGAGACTCTCACTGCTGACATAGGAATGTAAAAATGCCCGGCGATTCATTAAACCAACAATTGCCTGTTGTCGCCACACGGTCTGCAATTGCACCCGTGCATCTTCATTAAGATCCTTCTGTCCATTGGATAAGGAGACAGCGGTTTCAAGTGTTTCACGTGCTGCTTTACGCTGCCCGGATTTCGACAAATAATTTCCCCTGTCCATCAAGTCTCTCGCCTTGATAATTAATTGGGCTTTCTGTTTCTTATTATCACTGAGATATCCTTTCGTTTCTTCCCAATAAATACTCGGTCTGTGGTCGAGGTAATTCATTGTGCCGGCAAACTTATTAAAGTGCATAAAATTTGGCAGGTAGAGATACCAGTTCACATTCTGCAGAGGCAGGTCGAATTTGGGTCCGACATAGCTGTGCGATTTTGCCGGCGTACCTGTGCTTGATGTACGGTAGAAAATCTGCAGTCGAATATCCATTTGCTTGCTGAGAGCCTGTGGAATTGGAATCAATATTTGATCCTTTTCCAGTGATGGTTGCACAGCCTTTTCACCAATGTAGACACTCATCAGTCGACTGCCTTTTGGTAGTCGCATTTTCAGGTACTGCTTGTTGCCACTGGTCATGCGCAATTTTACTTCATTTAACATATCTCCATTTAAAGCAACGATGGTTCTAATAGTCAGCTCTTTAATTTTAGCAGGCAATAAATCCGCTGCTTTATAGCGCGTCATTTTTAGCTTAAGGCTAAAGTCCTGGCCTTTTATCCTGTAGGCATAACTCGCCTTGCTGAGCTCTTCGATATGAAATTCTGGAGGAATTATCCGTGATTCAAAACGCTGCAGGTTTTTGTGAAGTTTATCGACCTTTAACTCAAAGTCACTTGGATTAAAGAGACAGAGGTAGCCGCGTTGCCGGTCACTGTTCAGCAAATTAAATGCATCCGCAGTCAGTGTATCTTCATTGCGGAGATAATACTGATACTGCAGATTTAACTGATATGTATTGTAGACCTTGTGCTTTAGTTCCACTTTCCAAACATTGTTCTTTTCCCGGGTAAGCTGTGCAATATTTGCCCCGGAAATATCCAATGAGCTGATCTGTGCAGGTGCCTGAATTCGAAAGATTTTGCTGCCGGCATCTTCCAGCTTGTAGCGAATATGCATGCGGCCCCGAACCATTGTATCAGACAACTTGAGCAATTGTATAAACTCCGCCTCTATCCGTGGCTTAAGCACGGTGCGGTTTAACTGCAATTTCCAGTCCTTCTTCAATACCCGGAAACTCATCTGGTCTTCTTTTTTCTGTATTTGCCGGCCCAGACCCGTTTTTGATTTCAATTCGAGTTTTTGTCCACGCTCACGGTGAATACGCAGCACACCCCGCTGGCGCTTTTGCCCAACTAAGCCCAAAGCGGATAATTCAATATTGCTCTGTTCCATTTCATCGAGCTTATTTACCAGAACAATTCGTGCATTGATTGTACCGATTACCCGGTTCTTGAAATAGATAATCAACTGACGCTTCCCATCTACTTCAAGCTCGTCCCAATGACTCATGTTTTCCACACGCAATGTTTCCACTTCATGTTTATCCGGTAGACTCAAATTTATAGAAAATACCGATGCTTTGCTTATCTTCATCTGCAGGGATGCTGACAAAACAAGGCGCTCATCAAGTATTTGGTAATCCGCTTCGATGAGCGATTCAATTTCTGGAATAATTTTGGTCGCATCAATTTTCAGTTTTGCATCTGCAGAAAGGTAGCGGTAACTAAATAATTGTGTTTCGCTATTGGCCAAGTATATCCGCGCAGTACTGAATTGATTGAATTTGAAATCCCGGTTATCGATGAGGTATAGCTTACTGCTTTCACCTATGCGTAAACGGGTACGGTTGCCGGAGATAATTGCCAGCTGCCCGCGCTGGCGCTCTGCCTTCACCAGTTGTGGCAATTCAATGCTCACTTCATATGGCTGCTTTTTTACTTTTATCTGAGTCGATAAATCCAAATTCTGCGAACCCGAGATGGCCCTGGAAAATTGCAGATCCAAAATATTCTTTTCCGGATCATAGGCCCAGTTGTGCAGGTCTTTCATCGTTACAGATGTGACAGACTGGTTTTCAGGTACCGAAATTTTTAGTTTCCGCAGTAGGCCACGAGAAATTTCAATGCTAATTCTATGGGTAAGATCGATACTGCCCTCACCCGCTATGGCCAAACTTTGGCTGTCGACCATGAAACGGGTTTCTTCATTTTTAAGTTCACGCTGTTTGGGCCGCCAGATAAATTCCACATCCTTCGTATCCGAAAACAGTGCATCCACTGTTTGTTTACCCTTGAGCTTTGCTGCCTTATAATATAAGGAGCTCGGGCTCGATAGATCCACATTCAAATCATTTAATTCCAAATGCAGATTGTGTGTGAAACTCTTCGCCCGTTTAAGATTTAAATTATGTACTTTATTTATCTCAAATACCGGAATCATGAATTCCAGCTCAAGCTCAAACTCGCCTGTATTTAAACATAACAGTTCATAATGCGTTCTCTTTTTCTCCAACTTAAAGTTTTTACTGTCATAGTTTGTTTTAATTAAGACATACGGATTGTAGAGCATCTGATGAATCTTGCCTTCAACCGCATCGATCTTAAACCTTGCCTTAACAGTCGCTGAATCATTCTCCGCCAGGATTTGATAATCCACATGGGTAATCGTACTGAGTTTGTTGACCTTCTTCTTGGGCTTCGATTTAAATATCCCAAAGAAAGAAGCGAAAAATCCTTTCTTCTCTGCCGGCTTCTGGATCTGCTTCTGAACGACCTTTTTTTCTTTTTTTGATGCCGCCTCTACGGACTGAAAACTCGAGATCAATAAGAATGATGCAAGAATCAATGCCAATCTTGAACCTGCTCTGCTTATTGATGGATCATAACCTTCCTCCTTGGGCTCCTCTTTTGGTTTAAAGCGTTTTAACAAACGCGCATAGCAGACCAAACATGCTGCAGGGATTAACAGGGTGATAAAAGCTGCAAAAATAAATGCCGCAAACGTGCTCGCCTGACAGGCAAAGAACAAGGATATGAAACTGAAACCAAGCAAGATAAAATTCCGTTTCCATAGTGCCGGAACAAGAAAGAGTAAAGCTAGTAATGACAGTGGGACAGATGGACCTACTGCTTTTACAGGCTCTATCTTTTTATCAAATACCATCGCACTAAGCTCTAAGGATTCATCCGCAACTGAAAGCGTCTTGCGGAAAACAAAACGGCTTAAGGCCGGCTTTGCAGTTTCATGCTGAACAATTAATTGCTTAAAGTGCGCATTCTTAAAAATCATAAATGGCGCACAGGCAATTAACAGCGCTGCAGTAAGCAGCAGTATCTTCATTTTTCTGCGGATGATGACTGTAATTATTACTGCAATCGCCAGAGTAAATGACAGCAAAGTCATAAAGCGCCTTGGATGGGTAATAATGCCTTTATTCAGCGTAATTATCTGATCCAAAATACCAGGGCTAGAGTAAATTACCTCTTTTGTATGGGCCTGCATATTACCCTGGATACTTTCCAATGAGTAGCGCTCAGGAAGATCAATCGTCCATTGATTATAAATTATTTCCACCGCTGTTTGTGGAGACAGCAATGTCAAATTTGCATTGTGTGTCAATATCGTATTTTGCTCTGCATAGACCAGCTCCACTGCGGTTAGGTCATTCTGGTCCGCCTTAGGGCTAATGGGAATCATCAACGTATCGCCATCGACAGTTGAACGTACTGCCCGTCCATCAACCTTTGTAGACCAAAGTTTTGCGCCCTTGGGCAAGCGTAGATTAAGATGCTGATGCGAATTATTTTTAAGCCAGTATTTTACCGTGCTGACTTGTTCACCATTGGCATTTATCTTCGTACTCAGATTGGCATGTTCGATTACCAGGCGCAAACTTTCTGCTTGTTCGTAGCGGTCGAGCGTTAATTCCACTTGGTGTGGGCGCGTATCATATTTATAGGCTTTAAGTATTTGATGCTGATGCAGCATGCGATAAGCCGCAGGAATTTCATCCGCTTCAATTGACAGAATGAATTTGTCCAGAGTTTTATCGCTTAACTTAAATTCTGATGAACCACTAATGCTGATATAGCCACTTTCACTTTCTGTATCAACAGATTCGAGATGACCAATTTTAAATAGTGAGTTTGCAAAGCCGTCGGTCATGTCATAACTGATCAGCAAGGTATAATCACCGGTAATCTTTTTCTTTAGTTTCACTGTCCAGATCTCATCGACATTTTCACCCTTCGGGGAATGTTTGCCCAGAAATTCAACATTCTTATAGCCCTTTGGTATCTTGAATTTCAAGGTATTTGCCGGTGCACCTGAAATATGAATGGAGACCGAACTGGTTCCATAGAGCACATTGTCGCCAATCGTATAGAGATGGAAAATTTCAGAATTCACCGAGCTTTCTTTTTTCTTGAGTTGCAGTTGTCCCTGCCATACACTGTTTTTGTAGCGCCAGGCTTGAATCACACCAGCATTGGTTAGACCCGTGGAATTCAGCGGTACCCGACGAATACCGGATGGATTTGTCAGCTCCAGATTATAGCCATCTTCCACAGCAATGCTTATGAGACCGCGTTCTGTTTCAGCGGCATTTACCTTTAACCAAGGATGTGCAATCGGCTTATCCCAATTTGAAAGTGAATACTCCAGTGTGAGCTCTATAGGTATTTTGCCAATGAGAGGCACCTTGAAGTAGAGTTTGAGCGTATTGACCTTATCCCCTTTTACCAGGTCGTAATCACTCATCTTTGAAGCCCGGATATTACTGATACTGAGCCCTTTACTTAAAGAAATTTCCAGTTCACGAATGCCCGCATCGCGAATATCCAATTTCAATTCTGCTTTCATCAGTGCTTCGCCCTCTTTCAGACTGAGAAAGATTTTATCTTCACAAAAAATGGTTGGGCGAATAGATGAAGCCTTCATCTTTAAGCTGTAGGCCTGGTCTGCAAAGCTGTAATAAAACTGCTTACTCTTTTTCTTTATCTGCAATAAGCTGGCAGTTTCTTTAAGAAAACTCTGCGATTCCACTTGGCTCAGACCACTGAGTTGATCCATGTGCAACTTTATCGCATTCGAGGTCCCTATACTCAATAAACCATTGGCACGAATCACATTTTTGATCTGAGGCACAGGCATATCGATAGTGATTGGAAAGGCCGCTACACTCATTTCACAGTCGAGCCATAAATTATAGCTGCCCTCCTGAGGACGATTCAACTTAACGCTTAATTCCTTACCACCCTCTAATTTTTCAATTTTCCAATCCTGAATATTGCTGCCCATTACACGTACAACAGACAAATCCTTAGGTATGCGGAAACGTATATCAGTGAGCTTTCCCTGTACCAGCTTAAACTTGTACAAATGATTTTGCTTTAATGCCCCGTTGCTGATGTCGACCTGGCTCAATACTCGCGCCATGATAGCCATCTCGGTTTCGAGCAACTGGATTTTTTTGTGCCAGCTCAGAGTTACCACTTCATTATTGCCAAGGAAACCACTGTAGTGATTCGCTACTTTATCCTTACTGATGCGCCCACGAATAGAGCCATGGCAGGAAATATTGAGATCGTCCTTGAGCGGCCAGGAGAATTCAAATGGCCGTACCTCTGCCTGCGGCAACAGCACTGTCGCCGTATGCCATTTGCCCTTTTTTACCTTTAAAGCAAATTCGATGCTGACATACGCATCACCTTTTCTGGTTAATTCCAGCTCATAACCTTCCCGTGTCTTATGCAGCTTAGCATAGTTAGACAAGGTTTTTTTGATGATCACCAGGTCGCCGGAAAGGATGCGCTTTTTTGCCTGTTTATCTTTTGTATTGGCATGGAAGCTCAATACATAGGTGAGATTATCACCATCGATCTTTCCAAGTAACTTGAATTGATCGACGGTGAAATCCGTTTCTTTTATTATTGGCTTAATGGTCTCCGCCACGCCAACCCACGACATCATTAAAAGCAAAAATGTCACTAGTAGTTTGTTGTTCATCTGTAACTCCCTTTAGTCTATCTTCATAGTTTGCACTTATGAAGAATAAGTTAAAAGGCCCGGCTTTGTGTAAATTAAATCTGCACACATTGCAAAAAAATTGTAAACAATCCCGACCTTAATTTTAGAAAGAAAAAAAGAGACGACTATTGAGTTACAGTAAAAAAAGCTAGATGCTGATATCCTTTGTTAATTATTATTTTGCTTTTTGCATTAAAGTTAAAAGTTCTGCGATTGCCTTATCGTGCTTCTTTTCCAGAACAATCGGACGTAAATACTTCATCAGTTCGTCATAGGAATATTTGCTGGATGCGGGATGCTCCTTGAGCTTCTCGGCAAATGCGGAAACAAGTACCGCCAGCTGATAGTTACTTGTTGATTTCGTAAAATCACGCTTTTCTGCTGTTTTCACAATCTGATTTATTTCGGTCACCTTATAGGTATGTGCATCTTTCCAGCGTACCCGTACATCGGCGATAACACCCGTTGACTTATCTTTACGGATGATCTCATATATCGCTGTGACAGATTGGCCTGCGCCAACTTCACCGGCATCGATTTTATCGTTACGAAAATCTTCTTTCTTTAATTGGCGGTTTTCATAACCAATCTGACGCCAGGCTATAACTGTCTTTGGATTAAACTCAAGCTGTATTTTTACATCCCGGGCGATGAGGTGAAAGTTGGCAGAAAAATTATTGATAAATGCTGCTCGCGCTTCTTCTAGGTCATCAACAAAGATGTAATTTCCATCGCCTTTGTTTGCCAGAGTCTCGAGGAAATTATCATTGTACTGGCTCTGCCCCATTCCCACCACTGTTAAGGCGATTCCCTTATCGCGAGCACCTTTTACTTCTTTTAGAATTTTCATAGCAGACCCTTCACCGAGATTTGCAATACCATCGGACAACAAGATCACCCGGTTATAGGCTCCGGATACAAAGTTCTTAGATGCATGTTTATAGCTATCGAGCATACTCGCTTCAAGATTTGTGGCACCAGAGGCACTTAACTTATTGATCACTTTAATGATCTCTGCTTTCTTCGAGACAAGAACACGGTCGAGCAAAATCTTCGATTCCAAGCCGCAAACAACCAGAGAAATCCGGTCTGTCTTTTTCATTTTGCCCAAAATCATCGGCATCATCTGTTTGATCAATGGCAAGCGTTTTTCCGCACCCATAGATCCACTGGTATCAATAACAAAGGTAAATGCAGATGGGCGCTTTGTATCACTACCCGGGCGCTTACCCTGAATAGCTACACGGAACAATTCGCTCTTGGCAGAAAATGGCGACTTACTGATTTCAGTATGAATATCAAAGGCGATATCTTTAGGCGCACTATAATGATAGTCGAAGTAGTTCACAAATTCTTCTGCACGAATCCTGCTTTTATCCGGACGATTATTCTTAAGCAGTGCTGAGCGGGCCGCAGTATAACTCGCCGTATCCACATCAATCGCAAATGTTGAGTCAGCTTTTCTATGCGCCATTGTATAATACTTCTCAACTATAAGCGCTGTGTTGTTTCGAACATTGGGTTTGGCTATTTTTGCTTTAGCCAGTTGATTTAGTACTTGCGCAATTTTACGAAAGTTCTCAGCTGTATTTCGAACAATGAGTTTACTGGTTCGTTTGTCATACGAAATGGTTGCTGGATCGTCTTCCTTTATTGGGAATTGAATACCTTTTTTCTCAAAAAACTTTTGGAAGTCAATCTTTTCACCAGCGCCAGCAAACAGTGATGAATCCACTTTATAAAAACGTGTTTCCATAGCTTCGAAAGCAAATTCGGGATGTGCAATAATAACAGTATTTCCTTCAATCTTCCAATTTAAGCCAGCACCCACACACACGTATCGAAGCGCTTCTCCCAATGGTATATTATCAAAATCAAGGGTTACAGGTGGTATACCATCATCATCTTCTTCCTCAATTATTTCTTCATCTTCCCCTTCTTCATCCCCCTCAAAATCTTCAAAATCTTCGTCTTCATCATCATTTTTGCCCTTAGCAGAGGCTAGTTTCGGTCTTTTATAGAGAATAATATTTATTCCATTTCCATCTTTTGATTTACTTCTCTCTTTTAACAATTTAATAACAGTTTCGATCGATGCATCTTCAAACGAAATTTTTGGAATAATAATCTCTTTTAGTTTACGATAAATATCAGGTTTAGCCTTGCCAGCCTTTAGTGAATCCTTGTCTTGTACCGGCACTGGATCAATCCATTTCCATTCAGTTAATTCCTGAAGCTTTTCCTTTTTTGCTTCCCCTTTGCCTATTGAACCACGTTTTTCGTTCTTCTTCCTCAAATCACTAGTTTTTGAGACTTCCAACTCTTTCACTATTTCTTGAAGGCTCTCTCTCCTTGCCTGTAGTTGTTTAGACATTTTTTGGAATTCAATTTTGGAAGTTCGATTCTTCTTATCATCAAGGAGAGTTAACTTGCCGGTTCCATTAATTTGAATCTGGGTAAGACGGTCTGCATCCCCACTAGGCTCACCTTTAGGCATTGGTGATGCCTTGTGTTCAATGATGTCGCCGTTAAGAGGAATCATCCCGGATGTTTTCCATTCCGCTGTTTTAAGTTTCTTGTTATCTGATTTAAATAAGCTCTCTATTGAAGGTAAATCAGACATATTCGGAACATCACTTTTACTCTTAGCCCTTCCGCCTTTTTTCTCACCGGAGGATTTACCATTTTCCCCACGAGTGACTGTTTTATTTGCTTCTTTTTTGAATCCTATGTAGTCTTTTCCACCGCCACCATAGCCAATACCACCCTTATCCTCTTTGCCTTTGCCTTCGCCAAATTTAGTAATTTCGTCACCCAGGTCACCTGTTTTAATGCCATCTTTTTCGCCTTTAGATTTGCCTTTAGGTCCGCCTACAGGCCCTCTATCCTCATCGCTTTTTGGTTCGGCTTTTTTGCCACCCCAAATAGGAATTGTTAAAGGGCTGACCTTCGCGGTAACATCCACATACCCTTCTGCTTCCCCATCGTCTTCGCTATCTGCTTCATCAAAGTCTTCAAAGGCATCCTCTTCACTCGGTGATTCAGAAAGTTCACGCTTGGTAATGTTATCTGAAACTTCTTCAATATTATCTACGACCTCTTCAATATTCTCTGTTTTCACTATATCAATAGAAGTCGTAATCTCATCACCGTTGGTCGAAAGTTGTATATTTGGACGCTCTTCATCAGTTATAGAATATGTATTATCCTGTATCCTAACATTTGACTTATTAGAATTTTTGCGTAAACGCCTCGCAATCTTCTCATCTTCTTTGCTCTCACCTATTCCCAGTTTTCCTTTAGTGCCATCAGACCATTTCTTTTTTCCATCAGGCATAGATATAGAATCTTCCTTTGGTCCTTTGGGTTTAAGCTTCAAACTTGCTTTTGTATTGGCTTGATAGTTGGACTCAGTCATTACCTGGACTTCTTCTAACAATTTTGCATCTGGGATACTTAAATTTATCGCTGAGTTAGGAGTACGAATCACTTTCCTTTTATCCTTCTTGGATGACCTCTCGAAGTATTGCATTGTCATACTGTCACCTGGGATGATTTCAATCCCTTCGGCTGAAGGCTTTTCTTCTGCAGCGTACTGTGATTTTGAGGCTTTCGTTCTGACAACATCAGCCACTATTTTTGCTCGGCCTAGGGACGGCATTAATCCATATATAAAAACAGCCCCTGTAATGGCTACGACTGCGACACCTTGTAGGATAAGCCCGCGGTGTTTGACATACCATGGAATCATTTTCACCGGATTATCCATTTCTTCTGCGAGTGCAAACAATTCCTTAATTTGCTCTACCCTGAGTTCAAATACGGGCACGAAATTGATTTCTTTTGTTTTGATGCAGATATCACTAATGTCGAGATATTCTTCCATGCAGCTTTCGCACTCAGCAAGATGCAGGTGTATTTCGTCCTGCCGGGTTGTATCGAGCTCTTCGAATACGAGTGCGGTTAGGTCGGTTTGTATGCTTTCACACTTCATGCTAGCTTCTCCGACATTTGCTCTGAGAGCTTTTTCATGGTGCGGTGCAGCAGGTTGCCAACATGGCTCACTGAAATGCCCATCTCATCGGAAATTTCCTGATAGGATTTGTCTTGGTGTACTTTCAGGTAGACAATTTTTTGTTCATTTTCACTTAAGTTTTGCAGGCTGTCCCAGGCCTTTGATTCCGCGTCCTGTTTTTCCAGTTTTTGGTCCGGGGCAGATTCACTTGCTTCATCGAAGCTCTCGCGAATGACATTTTCTGCGGATTGGCGGGTTTTGCGCTTACGTATATAATCGATGCTCTGGTTATAAGTTACCTTATAGAGCCAAGCCCGGGTGTGCTCCGGCGCTTCGTGCGTCTCTCTATATTTAAGGTACTTCATAAATGTCTCCTGTATCACATCTCTCGCTTGATCTGCATCGTGCAGCACTGAACATGCATAGCGGCATAATGCGGCTTCGTGTTCAGAAACAAGCTCAGTAATTTCTGTTAGCAGCGTACTCAATACTCGTCTCTTTTCTTCTTTCTACAGCGACAACGCATCTGTTGAACTGTTTATTAGCATGTACTGTAACTTTTTTTTGAAAAAAATAAATATCAGGGGTTTCTAAGTGCTATTTAAGTAGGCGCAGCAGGTCCTGATGCGTTAGGATATTTGTCGATCTGCATTTTGCGTGCGTGTTTAACGCACCAAGGGCCTGGCGCGCCTACCATAACTTGACCATTGGAGTCTTTTACGGGCGCACCTTTCGCCAGTTATTCAGGCTGGCAGTGAATAACTGCTCCGGGTATATCAGGAGTAGCTAAAAAAAGTTACGGCTTTAAAGGACCTACAGGCTTTTTATCATTTAAGCCTTTAACTATCCAATTGGACCTTTTCTTAAGCGCATCTTCTATACTGCTGGCACCAATACCTTCCACATGCCCGTCAACAAACAGAAAATTCATCCATTGTCCGCCAGGATGGTTTTCTGGTTTATCATATGCCAGGATAGTTGTTGTGGCATTCGTATTATCATCTCTAAGCCCCTTAACATATACATAGCCACCAACTCCTTTTCTCAAATCTGCAGTATTCTGTGGAACAATCATTTTTTTGCTGCTTGGACAAACATAAACTTTTGAAACATTCATAATCTCTAGCTCATTTAAAGAACCAAGATCCGGCGGAAAAGTGCCATTTTGGTCGCCGGAATACATTAGGAGGGCTAAGCCAATTTGTTTTAGATTTGCATTGCAATTCACCCGGCGTGCTTTTTCACGGGCTTTACTTAATACTGGAAGTGCCATGCCTGCCACTATTGCCATTGGGGCGACTGCGGCTGGAATAGCCACAGCTTGAATACCATGAAACGAACTATTCATCTTGAATAAAATTCCATCGTTTCTGACATCCACGACGCCGGCAAGAAATACCGGTGAGTCGAGCATACCCATTAAATTTTCCTGAACGGCTTTATTCATCTTATTACCTTCATCTATCTTTGGCAACTTTTCTGCCGCATCTTTTAAGGTAGTAAGAACTTCTTCGCTTAGATAGATAAGCTGGTCTCCCTTCAGCTCAATGCCCGCCATCGCTTTTTTGAAATTGGCACTTGTGGTTATATTTTTTAGTTTTCCATCTTTTGTCAGACGAATACGATTTACATGCTTGGGATGACTAGATATGATAAAGTAATTGCCGACTTGAGCCAGCACAGGTGACATTTCGAAGTTGCCATTTTTTGTTTTTTCCAGAATCAACATTTTACCTACCGGACCATTCATCGCTTTGGCCTTGGGATTTTTTATTTTGATAAAGGTTGTTACCATGTCATAAAGGTCTGTATTTTTTGTTTCTACAATAAAAGAAAATCCGGGTTCGGGAATTTTTATATTTTTACTCTCGTCACCCATGGTAACGAGGTTTTTTTTATCCAAAGTGACGATATAGCCCATTCGTCCTGCTAATGAGCCCAGAATTTTATCAGCAGGCAGTCCCATCATGGTCGACATAATATTCATTTGGTCCCATATAGCAGAAATTTTTGGGTCTCGTGAACTTGTTAATTTGTCTTCTATCCAATTTAGAAATAGTGGAACATTCACTGTACCATATTGTGCCATAACGGTATTTTCCGGAAATATTTTTATCGCCGAAAGATCATTTTTTTCATCACCAAAAAATTTCCACATTTTGCCTTTTGCATTCGGGTAGTGATGCATAAAAAATGTATTGCGGTAGAATCCCTTTTTCAATTCTTTGCTGCTGGCTCCCAGACCGCTAATTTCGCGAAGACCACTTTCCTCGTACATCGCTTTCAAAATACGGACCGCCTCACCAATTCTTGGGTCTTTCACAGGCAAATTGTCTACAAGCGTTGTTTCAAGAAGCTTGATGAATTTATCGATTCCTTCGATTATTTGTTTTGCGCTTATATACGCATAAAAATTGCCGTCGGGGTCGAGCTCTTTTGTTACTTCTTGAAAGCTGGTTTTTGCAACTCCTGTTTCCTTATCTTGTGCGACCAGTGAGGCGCTTTGAATAAAGAAAGCGATAAATAGTATAGATAGTGTTTTCATATTAGCCCTATGTTTTGTGTTTAGTTTTTTGTAATTGAATTCCCACGAATTAGCATAGCAAAAGAATGACGGATTTCAATCCGCAATGAGGAGTTTCTGTATTGAGCCATTTTTCGAATCGGCCACAGACAACCGGAACTAAAGTTTGAATTTTTCTTTTGCAAATAGAAGCGCTGCCACACTCATGGCATCGGTGATTTCTCCCTTTAAGACCATCCCTATGGCTTCTCTTAGGGGGAGTTTTTTAATTTGTAGATCTTCTGTTTCATCAAATGATGTAGTGCCCTGCTGCAAGTCTTCTGCCAGATAAAGCCAGGCGGTTTCATCACAGACGGAGTTGGACGTGTGAATATTTCCCAGCAGTGCCCAGCTCGCGGCACTTAGGCCTGTTTCTTCCCGAAGCTCACGCTTGGCACCATCCAACGGGTCTTCGCCATCGGGTGAACCACCCTCCGGAATTTCCCATGAATAAACATCGAGCGGGTAACGGTACTGACCCACAAGCCAGGTATTTTGCTCCGTATCGACTGGAACAATTCCCGTGGCACTGTTCTTAAAATGAACGACTCCATAAATACCGTCGGATCCGGTGGGAGTGATTACCTGGTCTTCACGCACCGTAATCCAGGCATTGTCATATTTTTCATCGGTGGTCTGTGTTTGCCAAGGATTTTTCATTCGCTTTTCTTCGCTTCGTTCCAGTAGGCGTCGAGCTCTTCCAAATTGTAGTCTTTCCAGTCCTTGTCACTTTTAGTTACAGATGCTTCCACGTGACCAAAGCGCCGCTTAAATTTTTTGATAGTTTTGCGCAAGGCGTCTTCAGGATCGACATCTCTAAATCTGCAGAGATTCACCACAGCAAAAAGCAGGTCGCCCATTTCATCCTCTATGGCTTGTTGATCGTTTTGCACTAATTCGGCCTTTAGTTCGGCGAGCTCTTCATCAATTTTATCAACGACGTCTTTTTCATCGCTCCAGTCAAAACCGACTTTGTCTGCTTTCTTTTGAATCTTCAAAGCCTGGCCCAGCATCGGCAAATGTTTGGGTACCCCATCAAGTATCGATGTACGTGATGCCCCCGCTGTTTCAGTCTTTTTAATTTCATCCCATTGGTTGATGACCTGGCCCGAACTATCCAGCTTGGCATCGCCAAAAACATGCGGGTGCCGGCGAATGAGTTTGTCTGAAATGACTGCCGATACATCATCGATATCAAACCTGTTTTCCTCACTGGCTATCTGGCAATGAAAGACCACCTGCAAGAGCACATCGCCCAATTCGTCCTTGATAAACTCATCGTCGCCATCGTCAATCGCATCGATTAACTCATAGGCTTCTTCAATAAGATGCTGCTTTAAGGTATCATGGCTTTGTTCTCTATCCCAAGGACAACCATCATCGGCTCGCAATCTGGACATAATATCCAATAATCGGGAAAAGTTGCTCAGTTCATCTGTCATAATTAGTTCCTACATTTTGTCTATTCATCAGGCTAATAAACTACAAGTAAAGCCGGGAATTGCCATAGGATAGAAAAAATGGCCGAGGCACCTCAAAATCATCGTCAGTTCTAAGTGACTGATTACTGCAACAATTCGCCCTTGCAGTAGATAGTTTTATGAGCAGCGAAGCAAAGACACAACTTGTTGTGAGACGAAGTCGCTCAATTATCCTGCTTAAACTTTGGGTTCATATGACGTTCTTGAGGCTAAAGCTTTCTCATTTTCAGGTTGCTCTTTCTATGATGACAGCTAAATTAAATGAACAATAGGAAGAACTATTTACTATGTCTACTAATGACGAAATACCCCTGTCAACTGTAATCGGGAAACTGAATAACCCGCAATTAAATGTAGATGATGCTGTCAAGCGCATATCCATCCTCTTAAAACGCCGTAAAAGCGGCGGTCGTTACGACATACGTTCAGAGCTCGCTCATGGTGGTATGGGCTATATTCATACTGCATTTGACCAGGACCTTCGCCGCATATCGGCCATGAAGGTCATTTCCCCGCACTTGGTGAACGAGGATCAAAAACTGCTTTCGTTCATTGAAGAAGCACGCTTAACTGCTCATCTGGAACATCCGAATATTGTTCCTGTACATGAAATTGGCCTGATTGAAAACTATGGAACACCCTACTACACCATGAAATTGGTGGAAGGGGAAGCGCTGCACGAGATCATCTTAAAAATTTCCAAAAGTGAAAAAGGCTATCAGGATACCTACAATCGGCATAAGCTGCTCGATATCTTTCGTAAAGTCTGTGATGCAGTAGCCTACGCCCACTCTCGCGATGTTATTCACCGGGACATAAAACCTGAAAACATAATGATCGGGCAATTTGGAGAAGTGCTGCTAATGGACTGGGGCCTGGCAAAATATACCGGTGTACGGGAGACCAGCACAGCGGGTGATAGCAGCCAAAATATTTTTTCGGGATTACGCGATGCCGAGCTTGATTACAAGAATACCATGGATGGTGTGATTAAGGGAAGTCTGGCTTACATCTCACCCGAGCAGGCCTTTGGTGATTTAAGTCAAATTGATAATCAAAGCGACATCTTTCTGCTCGGGTCAACTCTGTATCACATGCTTACACTATCGCCTCCCTATTTTGGCAAAGATATAAATGCGGTACTGGACCGTGCCGAAAAGTGTGATTATATGGCGCCAAGTCAGAAAAATCCAGCCGCACAAATTCCACTGGCTCTGGAACGTATTATTCTCAAGGCAATGTCGCCTTTAAAGAAACATCGCTATGCCTCTGTGAATGACTTATTAAGCGACCTGGATGCCTTTATATCAGGAAAGCGGGTCTGTGGGCGTAAACTATTCTCACCCGGGCAAAAAATTATTCAATTTGGTGATGTGAGCAGGGAAACCTACATTATCATCAGTGGGAAAGTTGATGTAACTCGTATGGTAGGCGACAAGGAATTTAAGGTTGCAGAACTGGGCCACGGGGAAATCATCGGAGAAATGGCCGGCATCACCTATCAGGCGCGATCGGCGACTGTTACCGCATTGGATGCTACGGAAGTATTGATTATTACTCAGGAACTCATGATGGAGGAATTGGAAAAATTACCCCCCTGGATGGAAAAGATTGTTTTCTCTCTAGCCGACCGTGTTCGCATAATGGGAGGACACATACACCCACTCATGCTGAAAAATCGCGCTTTCCCAATCATGAGTCAACTCTATTATATATTTCGTGCAAAACAGGATTCTGAAAATAATGGCATCTATTCCATAGATAACCTGATTGAAGAAGTAACCATGAACCTCGGAATAGACCGCAATAGTGTTCGCAAAGTTATTCACACATTAATTGGTCATCAAATGCTAAGCGAGAAGAAAAATATTATTGATATGACCAATGTTAAAGATTTTGGCTTATTCGTGGAATACTGTCGCTACAAATTTGATATCAAAGGCGGGGTTCTAAATATTGAAGAATTGAAAATGACACCCGACCTGGTCTCGTTCTTCAGGCATGTTTTGAGATCGTTGAGAGAAAACAAAGACACACAGACAAATATCAGTTTAATTGATACGAAAGGTTCCATGTTTTTGGATGATGACAATTAGCGACTATTCATTACACGTGTAGCTTTATGTTGACGATTTGTCAATAAATATACGCATGACCTGAGTTGAGGCTAAAACAATGAGCCTAGGCTCAATTTGGCATGGACTATGCTCTTAAATTCTTAATTCTCCCCACCCCACCCCACAGGATGGGGCTGACATTGTCAGCCCCATTTTTAGTTTAAACAAAAAATCACCAAATTGCAAGAGTAAGCATTAATTTTACTATGGTTTTTTATGACTAAGTTGTTTATCTAAACCAATAAGAAATATTCCAGGCAACATTTTACAGATAGAGTCTGCTTAATTTCTCATATAATCAAAGGACTTTTGAGGCTATAAATGATCAATTCAAGTACGCGACCTGGATTGATTTGCTTACTATTTATGCGGGGTGAATTTTGTTGCGCGCTTTAAAAACATAAAAAAAGCCACTTGTTTTACAAGTGGCTCACAAATTATTAAGCGGGTAGATTATTTATTTTTATCAATTATCTGAATAATTTCTTCTTTTTGCTTCAATCCAATAAATTGATCGACAACTTCGCCGTCTTTTAAGATATAAACTGCAGGAATACTTCGTATACCAAAATCCACAGCTAGCTTCTGTTCTGTATCTGTATTTACTTTAGCGAATGTCACATCGGGAATTTCATTTGACAATTCATCAATTATTGGGCCGAGCATTTTACATGGGCCACACCAAGGTGCCCAGAAATCGACCAGGACGAGACCGCTCGCTGTTTTTTCTTCAAAATTTGCTTCTGTAAGTTCTATTGACATAGTGGCTTCCTTATTGTTAAATTTGGTGGGACAGGCAGGAATTGAACCTGCGACCAATCGGTTATGAGCCGATAGCTCTAACCCCTGAGCTACTGTCCCTAAAATTAAGTAAGCCTAAATGTAATTAGGCCTTGCGGCATATCAACCTTGAATTCGCAAAATAGCTCATTCTACTTTCTTCACGGGCAGGATTAAGCTTTCTTTCCAAATGACATCTGCTTTTTTAGTGATATAAGCATAGTCCGTTTTTATTTTTACCCGGGCCATTCCATTTGAAAAGGAACTGCATTTATCGAATTGGTAATCGATCACCATTTTTCCTTTTTTATCTATAAAGCCCCATTTCCCACGTTTGATAATCATTAAGCGAGCTTGGGCATAGTCCCACTTATCGCCCTTGTTCACTGCAGCAAAATCGTCTGCAAATGATTTTGCATTATCAAATATTGGTGGAATTTTATACGTTCCTGTTTTATCAATAAATCCCCATTTAAATGTGTATGTCTGTACGGCTGCTAAGCCATTTGAAAATTGCTTAGCATTTTTATATTTATGCTTCAAAATCAGGGTTCCACTACTGTTAATAAAACCATAGTGGTTAAATTTTGATACCGCTGCCATGCCCTCTTTAAATGGTTGTACTGAAGAATACTGCGGCTCAATGACCATCGTACCTTCTTCATCGATAAAGCCCCACTTGCTTCTAACTTTTACAGCAGCTAACCCCTCTGTGAAAGGTAAGGCATAATCATAATTCGCATCTATAATATATTGGCCTTTCTTATTTATATACCCCCAACGACCATTTTGCTTGTATGCCGCAATGCCATCTACGAAGGGCGATAACCTTTCGTATCGGGCAGTTATATATTTATAACCAGTCTTATCGATATACCCGCGCAAAAATGTTTGATCATCGAGTATACTGAAAATTGCCAACCCCTCTCTAAAAAGGCCTGACGAAAGAAACTTCGGTTCAATAGCGTAGTTTCCTTTAGCATCAATATAGCCTACTGCATCGCGCTTTGATTTCTTTTTAACAGGCGCCAATCCATCACTAAAATCGCTCGCCAAAGCGAATGTAGCGGGAATTACAATACGACCTGTCTTATCGATATAGCCCCAGGCACCATCTTTATAAATAAGCCCGAGTCCATTTTTCGAGAAGCTACGGTTAAACTTCATTCGCTGCAGGGCCACATCTTTGCCAGGTCTCGAAATACAGGAAAAACCAGACATACAGAGGATGAAAACTGCAAAGTAAAAAACTTTTGTAATACGTTTTAGCATAATGGCCCTACTATAAATCTTATTGCGCGAATAATAAACCCCGGTAAACAAAGAGAAACTAATCCAAGTCGTACGAAATACCACTGAATTGCAGACCGTTCAAAGCTTAGCTTGGTTAAGTCATAAATTTCGTAGCTAAAGCGCTAAGTATAAAAGTAGCAGGCATTTCGGCCTGTTAGATGGGTTGGCGTGCCGAGGCACTTCAAAAGTCATCCTCAGTCATAAGTAACTGCCATTGCAATAATTCGACATTGCAGTAGATGTTTTAAGAGAAGCGAAGCAAAGACACAACTTGTTGTGAGACGAAGCCGCTCAATTATCCAGCTTAGCTAAAAAATTCACCGGTTTTAATTCAGAGACAAGTCGGGCATTGCTTATTCATCCGCCAAATTATTCAGGATTAAAACTTTTCTGCTTCTTCTGTGGTGCGCAATTGTCCAGCGCTGCCTTTTTCGGAATTTATTCATTCAATGCATTGCTTATTCATCCGCCAAGGAATTGCAGACCCGTTCAAAGATTGGCTAAAAATTCTCCGTTTTAATTCAGAGACAAGTCGGG